>CBESNX010000135.1:0-4906 GCA_965531025.1 uncultured bacterium | reverse complement strand
TGAAGTTCCCGGCCAACGTGCCGACCGGCGAGTATGAAGTGTTGGTCTACCTCCTGCGCGGCGGCCAGGAGGTGGGCGCCCAAATAACCCCTCTCGAGGTAAGCAAGGTCGGGCTCGAGGCCGAGGTTTTCGATTTCGCCCACCGCAATTCCGCCCTTTATGGCATCATCGCCATCGTCGTCGCCCTGGCGGCGGGGTGGTTGGCCGGCGTCGTCCGTTTCCGTTTCCGCAAGGCATGAGCAAATGAGCGAAAGGCCCGAAGAATCCGTGGAGCGTGTCTTTCTCGCCGTCGTCGACCAGAGCGAGGAGCTCCGCGTCGCCCTTCGCTTCGCGTCTTTGCGCGCGAAGAACACGGGCGGCCGCGTCGCCCTTCTCTACGTGATCGAACCGGCGGACTTCCAGCACTGGATGGCGGTCGAGGACTTGATGCGCGACGAGCGTCGCCAGGAGGCCGAGGAGGTGCTGCGGAAGTTCTCGGCACAGGTCCAGGAATGGTCCGGCAAGACCCCGGTGCTGTACGTGCGCGAGGGCAAGATGCGCGAGGAGCTTCTGAAACTGATCGACGAGGATCAGGGCATTTCCATCCTGGTCCTGGCCGCCGCAACCGGCACGGCGGGTCCGGGGCCGCTGGTTTCCTCCCTTGCCGGGAAAATGTCGGAGAGGCTCAGGGTTCCGCTGACGGTCGTGCCCGGCAATCTCACCGACGAACAGATCGAAAGCCTGACCTGATTCGCTTGAGGCGTCTGTTCCGTGGCCGCCGGGGACCACGGCGGCGCCGCGCGGGCAACGGCGCACTGCCGGTCATGGCCGCGAGGTCATAAGCCCGGATGTCCCGTCTCTGAAGGCGCGCCTGGTCGATCCTTTTAAGCACCAACTAAGCACCAACCGGTTTCCATGGGCGACGGCCCTGGCGGTCGTCGCCAGCTTAATGAAGCTTGACAAGTTTAATAAAAGCGATTAACTAATATTAATGATTTGTTAAGGTTTTATAGAAAAGTTAACAAAAGGTTAATACAAACGGTTAATATGTGTTTGAGTTAATTAACAAGTATGGTTAACGCATATTCGGGATTATTAGGCGCAACGTGGGACTGCGGATAGTAGGGAGGACCTGTGGATGGCCTGGCAAAACGAAATCTCGTTGGAGGGCAAGGGATCCGCGATTGACTTTAACGGAACGTCGACGACGCATGCTTCCGTCACGCCCCTGGAAGGGAGGGTCGGCGTGGCGAGAAATGGCGGGCCTCGCCGCTTGCACCCTTCCGGCAAGCGGTCTTCAGCCGACTTGCTGGTCACGAGGACAGCAATGATGTGCCGGGCCCTAGAGGCGCTCAAACGATGCGCTGTATTTTTGGCGGCAAGAACGACTTCGGGTTGGCGGCGTAAATCGGGCCACGAGAGGCTGCGGGATCTTTTAGAGGCGTATGAAGAGGCCCGCCACATCCTGATCCGTCGCGTTGAGCCGCCTCGGGCGGCAGCGGTGATACAATACCGCTCCACTCGGCGGATTCTTTTCAATACGAGTGTTATCAATACGAGTGTTAAAACGAATGTTGTCGCGGGCCCATGAATTCGCTTCGCACGTCTGGAACGGCCGGAAAGTGACAGTCCTCCCCGGTTTTTTTACTAACCAGTTGAGTTTGCTGGATGAATTTAACTTGATTTTAATTAATATTTGAAACATTTTTCGAACAGGCGTCGAAGGGCTGTTTGCGATGACAGGTGCCAAGACGTGTTTATCGAGACCGAGCGGACGCCCAATCCCGCCGCGGATGCGGCTTCGTCCGGCGGTGGGCCGGGCCGGGATCGAGAGTCCGCTCAAGCGCGACGTCCCGGCATTTTTGCAAATGCATGCGTTCCAAAAGGTTTTCCAAGAGGCTTAAACGTTCACCGCGCCCGTTGGCGCATGGGAGGGGAAAACGTGGTTGCAACGAGATGGAGTCGAGAAGCGTTGCGCCGTCGCTGGCGCCGCCGCCTGAGCATCAGTTCCAAGGTCACGACCGACCCTAGAATCATTACCCTTGTGGGGATTTGCACGGCGGTTGCCGCAGGCATCGTTTTCGATCCGCCCGTACCGGCTTCCGGCTGGAAGGCGGCCGGCAGCCCGGCGCCAGCATTCAAGGGCGTCGCCAAGGTCGTCGGGCCGTCTCTTGAGGCGTTCAAGGGCGTCAGGCCGCCCCTGGAGGCGTTCAAGGGCGTCAGGCCGCCCCTGGAGGCGTTCAAGGGCGTCGGGCCATCCCTTGAAAGGTCGATAGACGTCGTGCTTGTCCCGGATGACGCGGCGAAGCTCCATGCGGTTTTCCGCAGCATCGGCTACCACCTCGAGCGGGTGCGCACGGGGGATCAGCCGGTGCCGCGGGTCTTTGTCGCCGCCCTGCCCTCGGACATGCCCCGACTCGGCTCGGTCGCGACCCGCAAGGCGGTTTTCATCAAGACCGTGCTGCCGTTGATCCTGCGCGTGAACGAGGAGATCCTTGACCAGCGCCGGCGGTTGATCCTTCTTGAGGAACGCGTCCGCAGTGACCGACCGCTGTCCGCCGGCGATAGCCTGTGGCTCGAAAGACTGGCGGGCCGGTACGGGGTCAGAAGGGGCGACCTCGAGGAACTTTTGCTCCGGGTCGACGCCATCCCCCCGTCACTGGCGCTGGCCCAGGCGGCCGAGGAAAGCGGTTGGGGCACCTCGCGTTTCGCCCAGGAGGGTAACGCGATGTTCGGCGAGCGCACGAGGTATCGCGGCACGCCGGGCATGGTGCCAAGGAACCGCCCGGATGGACGGCGGTATAAGGTCAAATCCTTCAGTTGGCTGCTCGATGGGGTGCGCTCTTACGCCCGCAACCTCAATATCCACCCGGCCTACGGCGAATTCCGCCGCACCCGCGCCGCGCTGCGCAGGCAGGCGGGCGAAGGGGCCGGGGTGGAGGGCCTGAAGCTCGCGGCATCCCTGGTACGCTATTCGCAACGGGGCGCGGACTACGTGCGTGCGCTCAAGACCATCATGGGCGCCAACGATCTCGACCAGTTCGACAAGGCGCGCCTGAGCAACGACGCCGCACCGCGCCGCTTCCGTACCGGCATTTGAGCCAACCGCCCGGCCGGCCGGCCCGAAACGGCGTGTTCGGGCCGCAGGCGGGTGGGCGTCACACGCGCCGGCAAGGCGCGCCTGAAGCGGTTGCGGGCGGCGCCGGTGGGCGGGGGTCAGCGTTGCGGGACGTAGAACAAGGTGCCGAACCAGCGCCAGCGGTTGTCAGGGCCCGGCATGGTGCAGTTGATCCGCGCCCGGCCCGGTAGGAAGGGCGCTTTCGGGCGCACCTCGATGCGGTGTGTCCCGAGCCGTTCGATGGGCAGCTTGCCCTGGCGGCTGTGATAGCAAGCGAGCCGATCGAGGGATTTCAGGCCGGGATCGACCGTAAAGCCGAACGCCGGGGGATTCCTTTTCAGCAGCGTATCCGCCGGCGTGATCTCGGAAACGGGGAGCGGCAACGCCCTTGCCGTCAGGCGGAAACGGTCGCTGCCCCCATACGCCTCGTTCAAGGTAAACCGCGGCAGGAAGAATAGGTTCGCCTTGCCGTGCGCGACGCCGGAATGCTGGCCGAAGGCGGCCGTGAACCCGGCCTCGACAACGATGTTCTTCACGGCGAGACTCGCCTCTCCATAGGGATAGGCGAAAAGCTTCGGCCTTTTCCCGAGCTCGGCCGTGAACCGGGCATTCGATTTGGCGAGATCCTCGGCATTGCGCCTGGGGGTGGCCGCGGCCATGTGCAGTCGGCTCGCGGACTGGCTGCCGATGGTCACCCCCGTCCGCGCCAACTCCCGGATCTGGTCCCAACTCATATGTTTGCCGACCTTCCTGTCGATGGCGTCGGTCGCCACGAACAGGGTGAAGGGAAAGCCGGCCGCCGCGAGGCGCGGCCACGCCTCATGGTAGGCCGAGAGGAAGGCGTCATCGATGGAAATCCCGATGGTCTTGTCGGGCAGGGCCTCACCGCTCTTCAGGGCGGAGATGATTTGCAGCAAGGGCAGCACCACGTAGCCCCCTTCCTTGAGTTCTTTCAGGTGAGCCTCGAACTGCTCGATCCGGATGTTGGTCGAGCGCCACGAGGATTCGCCGAAGCGGTGATATTGGAACACCACCGCCGAATTCGCCGCCCGGGCGGAAACCTGCGGCCCGATGACCGCCATGGTCACGCCAAGGACGAGAAAGAGGACACGGAAGGAAAAGAGGCGCACGCGCAACGAATGCCCGAAGGAGGCCATGGCAAAGGACTTTGCAGCTTGGGACCCGTGACAATTATGCTGTCTTGGCGCCCGGACACAAGCGTTCTGTCACCGGTCATTTCACCACCGGCGAGGGTTTGTTGAGGCCGCTGGCCTGCGCGATCTTGCAATGTCGCCGCCCCCGGCTCCACATGACCTACGTGATCGGGGCCGGGTGTCCCCGCGTCGGCGGCTGAGGCGGGCCGGCGCATTGGCATCACGGGGAAAATCCGCGCCGGAAAAGAGACCGGAAAAGAGAACGAAGTGGTAATAGCCGCGGATACGGCCTCCGAACGGACTGTCCGCGAAGCCCGCACCCGCGGAGTCCGGGCGGATTTGGACGGTGAGCGACGAAATCGCCATGGCCGCCTACGAGTTCGCCGAATCATGCGCGACCCGCGCCAGCTGCCGCCCGGCGCGCGTCATGTTCGTCGAATCGCCCGGCGTAAAGGACCCGCCAAACCGGCGCTCGCCCCAAAAACGTGGCCACGACGATGAGACCGCCGGTGGCCGCCATCATCGGTTATGGCCTGGAATTTTCGGAAATTTGCCAAAGCTCTTCGCCCGCACTGCTGCCCGTGCCTGGTTCGCGGGCAAGGATGATCTCAACCTGCACGCGCCGTTCGCGACGGAACGCTTTGGCTTATGGCGC
>CBESNX010000134.1:0-4933 GCA_965531025.1 uncultured bacterium | reverse complement strand
CACGGACCATGCCTGCCGGTGGCTGCGGGAGGAGGCGCCGAATTATGCGACCAAGCCCTGGGTGCTGTTCGTCTCGTTCGCATTGCCGCACTTTCCTTTCATCTCGCCGCCGGAGTTCTATGACCTCTATCCGCTGGACGAGGTTCCGCTGCCGAAGGCCTGCCGGGCGGAGGACCGGCCGCACCATCCCTGGCTCGAGGCGCTCCGCAAGTGCCATATCAGCGACGAGGGCTTCGACGACGACAAGCGGCGGATCGCTATCGCCGGCTATTTCGGCATGTGCTCTTACCTCGACCACAATATCGGCAGAGTCTTAGCCGCCCTCGAAGACGCTGCGCTCGCTGGCAATACGCGGGTGATATACACCAGTGATCATGGCGACAATCTCGGGACCAGGGGACTGTGGGGCAAATTCACCATGTTCGAAGAATCCGCTGGCATTCCGATGATCGTCGCCGGCGCCGAAATCCCGCGGGGCAAGGTCTGCGCGACGCCGGTGACACTGGTCGATCTCTACCAGACCTTCTTGGACGGCGTCGGTGAACCCCTCGCCGAAACGGAAAAGACCCTACCCGGACGGTCACTGTTTCAGATCGCCAACGGCGCGGACGATCCCGACAGGGTGGCTTTCGGCGAGTACCACGCCGTCGGCGCGGTGAGCGGCGCCTTTATGGTCCGCAAGGGGCGCTACAAGTACATCCATTACGTCGGCATGGCCCCCTCGCTGTTTGATCTGGAGGCCGATCCGGAAGAGCTCATCGACCTCGGCGAGGACCCGGCATACGGCGCGGTGGTCAAGGGGTTGGAGACCGTCCTGCGCCGAATCTGCGATCCCGAAGACGTCGACCGGCGCGCCAAGAAGGACCAAGCGGCGCTGGTTGAACGCCACGGCGGGCGCGAGGCGGTGATTCAGAAAGGCGGATTCGGCTACACGCCGGCGCCAGAGGGCACGCACGCCGGGGCGTGATCGACACGCTCCCGTCGGTCACGCGCCCCGCTCCGTGCCCAGGGCGTGAACTCCAAGCGGGATTCCTCCATCATCGGGCGCCCGGCGGCCGTTGTTGGCGATCGTTGCTCCAGGGCATGCAGAAGCGCGTACCTTATATCGGTATCAGGCGGACGGAGGGCCGGACCGATGCCGCGCCAGGGGCGCGTTTGGACCGGTCCCGCGGAGGCGCCTAACAACTATGTGGTACTTTTGGGTGCGTACCGGGATCGGCCGCTGTCCCGCGCTTTCAAAGGTCTTGAAACATGCGCCTCGACGATTTTGAAAAGGCCATGCTGGCCGGTGAGATGGGCGTGGCCGCCCGCTGGGCCCTCGAAGGCCAGATGCGCGTCGGCGAGTTTTTCGACGCTGAGGACTTCGTCGAGGTGCGCCAGACACACATAAGTGCCGACATGGAGGCCGTCGGCGAGGCGGGCCTTGCCCTGCTGGACAGACTGGCGCGGCTTGCCCCGCTGGACCGGCGGGTGCGCACTTTGGCGGTCACCGAACAGGCGGGTGTCGACCACGAGGCGTTGCGACGGTTGGGTCATGACCTGGCGATGTTCGAGCCCCAGGCCCGGCTCTTGGAGCACTTGGAGCGGCTCGGGGTGGTCCCGGCCCACGGCTACGTCAATTTTCATTCGATCATGCCGCCCGCTTTCGGTGAGAGCACCGCATTTGGCAGCACGCCGGTCTGCATTTTCGCCAACAGCGTGCAGGGCGCCCGCTGTAACTTTGAGGGCGGCCCGGCCGCCGTGGCAGCGGCGTTCACGGGGCGGGTCCCACGCTACGGTTTTCACCTCGACCGGTGCCGCCGGGGGAGCCACTTCTTCGTGGTTGAGGAACCCCCCGGTGCGTCGGCCGACTGGAGCATTCTTGGGGCGCTGATCGGCGAGCGGCTTGGCTCCTACTGGCGGGTGCCGGTGATCGAGGGCGTGGACGGCCGGCCGAGCACCGTGGAGTTGAACAACCTGGGGGCCGCAATGGCGACATTCGGTTCATTGGCGATGTTTCACGTGATCGGCGTGACGCCCGAAGCCCGGGACCGTGCGAGCGCCTTCGAAGGGCCGGCGCCCGAGCCGGTGCTGGTAGGGCGCGCCGACATCGACGCGAAGTACGCGTCCTATGGGGGACGGGGCGACCGGCTCGACGTGGTCGTCTTCGGCGCGCCCCAGCTTCATTACCAAGAACTCGCGGACATCGCCGAGTGGCTGGAGGGCAGACGAATCCACAAGGACACGGCATTGCTCGCCTTCACTTCGGAGGTGGTCAAGAGACAATGCGATCAATGTGGCGTCACCGAGCGCATCGAGGGGGCGGGTGGCCTCATCGTCCGCGGCATGGAATTCTTTGCGCTCTATCCACGCGAACTGGCCCGGGCCCGGGGCTGGAAGCGGCTGATGACCAACTCCGCGAAACTGTGTCAGATCGTGATTGGTTACGGGTACGCGCCGGTCCCGGCGCCCCTCGAGAGATGCATCGACTCCGCCATCTCGGGAAAGGTACTGTGATCGAGGAGCGCATCATCAAGGGACATGTGGGGATCGGCGCCACGGTGAGGGGAACCGCGCTGGTCGGGAAGGACAGTTTCAGCGCCCGTTACGACCTCGACCTGGAGCGGGGCGTGTTTGCGCGCCCGGGCCATGTGCTCTACGGCGAAAGCTACGTCGGCAAGATACTGGTCTTGGACACGGCCAAGGGTGGCATCGCCACCTCTTGGATGTTGGCCGACATGTGTGCCCGCAAAAAGGCGCCGTTGGCTCTCTTGCTCAACACCGCCAATCCGATCATGGCTCAGGGCGCTTCGTTCAGCGATCTCTCGCTCATGCACTGGTTCGATTGTGACATCACCAAGGCTATCGCCACCGGCGATGAAGTGACGGTCGACCCCGCCGCGGGCATGGTTACTGTGCGCAGGACAACGCAGCGTTAGATATTCGGGATTGTCCCTCCGGTCCGATAGGACCACAGGCAGCAACGTCCACACCGTTGTTCGCCGGCGAACCTAACCGGTGGGGTTGAAGGCGCCGCGAAGCGTCGTTGCGGAAGTCCACCGGATCACGTGCCGCGTTGTTGGCGGCCACGCCGGTCCCGAAGCTTCTCTGCGCGGCGCGCGGGCGCCGGCGGAATCATGGGGGGGCACAAGGGCGCCGTGCCTTACCTTGCCCAGGTCCGTTGCGTGCTGTCGTCACTCGCCACTGGTCATGAAGAGCGGTTGTCCGCGGCGGCTCCGGTAGATCGAGTAAAATATGGAGGCCACAGCCAAGGCGAGGAAGGTCGCCGCAATTGGCTTGGTGAAGAGATTCCAGGCGTTTCCCTCGGCCCCCACCATCTTGCGGAAGTTGCCCTCAACCAAGGGGCCCAGGATCATTCCCAGGATGAAGGGCGGCAGCGGGTAGCGGAAGCGCTCCAGCACGTATCCCAGGAATCCAAAACCGCACATCACCAAAACATCAAACAGGCGATTGTTCATCGAAAAGACACCGGTCGCGGCAACCAAGAACAGGAGCGGCAGAAGGATGTGTTTCGGCACGTCGACGATCTTCGCCAGCAGCCTGGCGGCCGACAGCATGAAGACCGCCATCACCAAGCTGCCAAAAAAGACCGAGAAGTAGATGCTGAAGATGATCTCGGGATGATTCAAAAAAAGGAAGGGTCCCGGGTTAAGGCCGTGGATCATGAGCCCACCGATCAGCACCGCCGTCGGCGGGTCGCCTGGGATGCCGAGTGTCAGCGCGATGATCAGCGCGCCACCGATCGTCGCGTTGTTTGCTGTCTCGGCAGCAACGACTCCTTCCACGACCCCGGACCCGAAGCGCTCCGGGGTTTTCGAGGCGCTGCGCGCCTGGGAGTAGGCGATCAAGCCCGCGGGGCCACCGCCGATCGCCGGAAGGACGCCAATAAATGTGCCGATTCCGCCAGAGCGCAGGTAATTCCAAATGTTGGCGCGCACGTCCCGGAGCGGGGGCAGGACCCGGCCGATCTTGGCTGCCCGCTCATGGGTAACTCTAAGCCGTGTGGTTTCGTGCATCATCTGCGAGACCGCGAAGAGGCCGATGAGCGCCGGGATCAAGCTGAACCCCCCCAACATTGCCTCCAGACCGAAGTCGAAGCGCGGCAACCCGTCCTCCTCAGAGACGCCGAAGATGGCGGCCAACATCCCAAGAAGCGCCGTCACGAGCCCGCGCGACAGCTTGCTACCCGTGAGCGCCGCCACCGCGGTGAGCGCGAAGACGGAGACGGCCACGAATTCCGCGAAGTGGAACTTGATCGCGAAGGCCGCCATCAGCGGCGCCAGCAGCACGAGGAAGATCCCGCTTATGACGGTACCGAAAAACGACGCCACCACCGCGTTTCCGATTGCCTGACCGGCGAGTCCGTTCTGGGCCATCGGAAACCCGTCGAGGAGGGTGGCGACCGACGCGGGCGTCCCCGGCATGCGGATCAGGATCGCGGTTACGCATGAGCCCGAGAGCCCCCCGACGTAGACCGCCACCAGCAGGCTCATTGCCAACCGCGGCTCCATGGCGAACGTGAAGGGGACGAGGAGAGCGACCGCCAATGCGGCGGTGAGCCCCGGGATGACGCCGAAGACTATACCCAGCAGCACCCCGAATATGATGAGCATAAGGTTCCAGGGCTGAAGGACGATGTCCAGCGCTTGAAGGATGACCGCGGGATCGAGGCTCATCTCCTTGGCTCCCTTATGTCGGTCTCAGCTCAACAATCCCTCGGGTAGCTGGACTTTCAGCCCGCCGTGGAAGACGAGATAAACGACTGCGGTGCCGATAACCGCGGTGAGCGCCGCTTGAAGGAGGCGCCTGCGATCCACCGCTGTTGCGAGGAGCAAGACGGCTATGAAGATGAAGGGTGGCGTGAGCAGCACGAAGCCGAAAACGGGCAGCGCGAGAATGTAGGCGACCCCCGTGGCCAGCGCGCAAAAGGCCC
>CBESNX010000133.1:0-4941 GCA_965531025.1 uncultured bacterium | reverse complement strand
CCGGCCTCCTCGGCGCCCGTCTCTGTTTCCCCGCCGGCCTCGGCGGCACCCGTCTCAGTTTCCCCGCCGGCCTCCACGGCGCCCGTCTCTGGTTCACCGCCGGCCTCGGCGGCACCCGTTTTTGTTACACCGCCGGCCTCCTCGGCGCCCGTCTCTGTTTCACCGCCGGCCTCGGCGGCGGGCGCGGCCGCGTCCTCGGGCGCCCCCTCGGTAAGCGCCTCGCCCGCCTCCCCGGCGCCCGCCGTTTCGTCCGCCTCTTCGTCCTCGAACCAGTGGGCCCGGGCCGCCATGATCACCCGGTCGGCGTCTTCCGCGGTGATCTCGCCCTCCGCCAGCAGCTCCAGGAGCTCGTCGCTCGCGAGACCGGCCAAATCGTCCAGGGTCTTGACGCCGTTTTCACCGAGAGCCACCAGCGCCGCCGGCGTCAGACCCGGGATCTCGGCCAACTCCTCGGCCACGTCAAGCTCGCGCCGGCGCGCCGTCAGCTTCTCCTCCTGCTCGGCGAGGTAGGTCCGGGCGCGCTCGCGCAATTCCTTGGCGATGTCCTCTTCGAACCCTTCGATTGCGCTCAGGTCCTCGATCGGCACGAAGGCCACTTCCTGGATCGCGGAGAATCCTTCCGTGACGAGCAGGTGGGCGATCAAATCGTCCACATCGAGGGCCTCGATGAACATCCGCGAGCGCGTCCGGAATTCCTCCGTTCTGCGCTCCGACTCCTGGGCCTCGGTCAGGATATCGATGTACCAGCCGCTGAGCTGGGAGGCGAGCCGGACGTTCTGCCCGCGCCGTCCGATGGCGAGACTCAACTGATCGTCCGGCACCACCACCTCGATGCGTTGCGCCTCCTCGTCCAGCACCACCTTGGTGACCTCGGCCGGGGCGAGGGCGTTGACGACGAAGGTGGCGGGGTCATGCGACCACTGAATGATGTCGATCTTCTCGCCCTGCAGCTCACCGACCACGGCCTGGACGCGGCTGCCGCGCATGCCCACGCAGGCGCCCACGGGGTCGATGCTGGCGTCGTTGGACAGCACCGCGATCTTCGCCCGGCTGCCGGGATCGCGGGCCACCGACTTGATCTCGATGATGCCGTCATAGACTTCCGGCACCTCCTGGGCGAAAAGCCTGGCCATGAACTCCGGCCGGCTGCGGGAGAGGAAGATCTGCGGGCCGCGCACCTCCTCGCGAACGTCGTAGATATAGGCGCGAACACGATCGCCCTGGCGCAAATTCTCCCGGGGCACGCACTCGTCGCGGCGCAGGACCGCCTCGGCGCGGCCAAGGTCGACCGTGACATTGCCGAATTCCACCCGTTTGACGAGACCGTTGACGATCTCGCCCACCCGATCCTTGTACTCCCGGTACTGGCGCTGCCGCTCGGCCTCGCGCACCTTCTGGACGATCACCTGCTTGGCGGTCTGCGCCGCGATGCGCCCGAAGTCGATGGGCGGCAGGGAGTCGATGATGAAATCGCCCACCTTGGCGTCGGGGTTGCGCGCTCTCGCTTCCTCGAGCGAGATTTGCGCCGCCTCCGCCTCCTCCTCCACCGGATCGGCGACCTCGCGGTAGCGTCTGAGGCTGATTTCCCCGCTCGTGCGGTCGATCTCGCCGCGGATGTCGTGCTCGTGGCCGTACTTGGAGCGGCCCGCCTTCTGGATCGCCTGTTCCATGGCCTCCAGCACTTCCTCGCGGTCGATGCCCTTTTCCCGGGCCACGTTGTCGGCCACCTGCAGCAGTTCAGGTTTGGCCAACCCTGTCGTCGCGTCCGTCGTCATCTTGGCCTACACGCCTTTTCGTCTTTCGGTTGCAGTAATCAGTTCGTCGGTCAGCACCAGTTTCGCCCGGTGGATGCGGGCGAAGGGAACCTCGGCCTCGCCTTCCGGAAGGGCGATGCGCACGCCCGCAGGCGTCGTCCCCATAAGCCTGCCGCGAAACCGCCTGCGGCCGGAGACCGGCTGGCTTGTTTCGATGCTGGCCTCGAACCCGGCGAAGCGCTCGAAATCGGCGGCCCGCACCAGGGGGCGGTCAATGCCCGGCGAGGTCACCTCCAGGGTATAGCGGCCCGCGATGGGATCCTCGACGTCGAGCAACGCGGATACGGCGCGGCTGATGTCGGCGCAATCGTCAACCGCCATGGCCTTGCCATCCCGGCGCTCCACCATCACCTGGAGCGTCGGTTGGGCGGCGCCATGGAGGCGCAGCCGCACGAGGTCATAACCCATGCGCTTAAGCGCATGCGCGACCAACTCTTCAACCCGGTCCGGCCACTGGTTCATGTCCTGTCCCCTCGCGCTCCCGGTTCCAGGCGCCTCATGCCCCAAGGGCCTGCTCGCTGGCTCGCAGTTCCAAAGCCGCAAGCGTTGAAGAAATAAAAAAGTGGGCCGGTGGCCCACCCCGGAAAGCTTTTACCAAATGAACAGGCCTTAAGACAACGCGAATAAAAATATAACCATCTCCTGGTTTGCTTCAAGTTTTTTAACAAGCCAAGTTTTTTAACAAGCAGTGAACATCAACATCGCGGACCAACACGGACGAGCGCGCCGGCGCCCCCGGCTCGCCCCTGTTTCACCGCCGATTCACGCCTGTTTCACCCCCGTTCGACGCACCGCCGCCGAAGGGCGGGGCAACCCGGCGTCAAGCCCGCCGACGCCCGGCAAATCTCAAGAATACGCTGGAGCGACCCTGCGCCCGGGCCTTGGATTCGTAACGTGTCGGCTGCGTATCCTCGGGCCGGTTGCGCCATGCGCGGGGATTGCGGGCGAGCCACGCGAAATCGGGATGATCGAGCACGTGCTCGAGGGTCCAGCGGATATAGCCGGAATCGTCGCTCGCGACCCTCAGTTCCGCCCCATCCTTGAGAACGCGGGCGAGAATTCCAACGTTCGCCGGCGCGATGAAGCGGCGTTTGTGATGCCTCTTTTTCGGCCAGGGATCGGGAAACAAAAGGTCGGCGCGCCCGATGCTGGCCTCCGTCAGGGTCTCGAGTAACGGGCCGGCATCGTCCATCAGCACGCGGACGTTGTTGAGCCCAAGCCGTTCGATCTGCTGCAGCAGGCTCGCCACGCCGTCGACATAGGGCTCACAGCCAATAAACCCCACCTCCGGGTGACTCAGGGCCTGGGCCGCCAAATGCTCGCCGGCGCCAAAGCCGATCTCGATCCAGACGTCCCGCGGCGAGAACCTCTTCTTCAGGAGATCCGCGGCAGGCGCGGAAACGCCGGGAGATCCGGTGAACAGGGTCACGGGGTCGAGGCTTGCCGAACTCTCGGCGGGAAGGGTAATCGCAAGCTGCGGCAACAGCTCGTTGAGCAGGGCCCGGCGGCCGGGTCGCAGCCGCCGACCGCGCCGCCGACCGTAAAGCACGCGCCGCTTTCCGCCCGGTCCGCTGCCCTTTCCGACCATCATCCGCGGCCTCATCCGCGGCGCCCCGTTCTCCCCGGCGGCGCCCTCCGCAAAACATCTCAAGCAAAGGCCGACTTCAAATCATCGACCAGATCGACACGCTCCCAGGAAAATCCGCCGTCGGGCTCGGGGTCGCGGCCGAAATGGCCGTAGGCGGCGGTGCGCGCGTAGATCGGCCTGTCGAGTCCCAAATGCCTGCGGAGACCGCGCGGGCTCAAGTCCACCACCTCTTGAAGGACATCGGCAAGCCTGCCCTCATCCACGCGGCCGGTGCCGCGGGTGTCGACGTAAACCGACAGGGGCTTGGCGACGCCGATGGCATAGACGAGCTGGATGACGCAGCGGTCGGCGAGGTCCGCGGCGACCACGTTCTTGGCGAGGTAGCGCGCGGCGTAGGCCGCCGAACGGTCGACCTTGCTTGGATCCTTGCCGGAAAAAGCGCCGCCGCCATGAGGCGCCGCACCGCCGTAGGCGTCGACGACGATCTTGCGCCCGGTCAGCCCCGTGTCCCCCTCGGGACCGCCAATGACGAAACGGCCGGTGGGATTGACGTAGAACTCCTTCTCGTCGCACATCCAGCCGCCAGGCAGCACGTTCTCCACATGGGGCCGAACGATCGCCCGCACATCGTCCTGATCGAGGTCGGCCCGGTGCTGGGCCGACACAACCACCGAAGTCGCCTTAACCGGCGCGCCGTTGACGTATCGCAGGGTGATCTGGGACTTGGCATCGGGGCCGAGGCCGGGTTCCGCCCCGGAATGGCGGGCCTCGGCCAAGGAATACAGAATCCTGTGGGAGTAATGGATTGGCGCCGGCATCAGCACATCGGTCTCGCGGCACGCATAGCCGAACATCGTGCCCTGGTCCCCGGCGCCCTCCTCCTTGTCGTCCCTGGCGTCGACGCCGCGGGCGATGTCGGGGGACTGGCCGTGGATATAGATGTCCACCGTCGCCCTCGACCAATGAAAACCATCCTGCTCGTAACCGATTTCCTTGACGCAGTGCCGGGCAACCTCTTCCAGGTGTCGATGGGTAATCGAGGACGGTCCGCGAACCTCGCCGGCCATCACGATGCGGTTGGTCGTCACCATGGTCTCGACGGCGACACGGGATTCGGAGTCCGCGGTCAGAAATGTATCGACGACGGCATCCGATATGCGGTCGCAAATCTTGTCCGGATGGCCCTCGGACACCGATTCGCTGGTAAAAAGGAAATCACCTCTGGACACGGACGGAACCTCCGGCTGACAGCATCATAATCGGAGATGGATGGCCGACGGTGACGCCATTGCACGAGCGATTCGGTGCCCGCCGTTCGCCGTAGCGCCGGACAAATCCGTCGAGGCACGGCCTCACCGCTCGGGCGCCGCCGGCCCAGGCCGCGCCCGTCTTTCCGTCGGCGCGCTCTTGTTGCAACCTTTGCGCGCTCAGTCAAGGGATTTTGGTCGGATGCGCGCCGATCCGGGCGCTCCCTGGATCCTGCGATGCGGCAGCCTTAGGAGGCTTTTGCGAGAGACCTGACGAGATCCAGAACGCGCT
>CBESNX010000132.1:0-4943 GCA_965531025.1 uncultured bacterium | reverse complement strand
GCACGGTGAAGTTCAAGTGGCTCGGGCCGTCGGCGAAAGTTTCCCCCTTTATCTCGCGGACCAGGCCGGCGAAGTATCTGAGCGTGTCCGCCGTCCACCTCATGTCGCCGCGCATGCCGGAAACGGTGTTGCCCGAATCATAGGCGTCGAGCAACGCGAGCTCGTCCGTATGCGCGAGGATGCGATCCGCGAGCTCCTCGAGACACCGCGCGCGCTCCGCCGGTTTCACCCTGCGCCATTCGGCGAAGCCCCGCTTGGCGGCCTCGACCGCCTGGTTCACCTCCTCCTCGCCCGCCCAAGGAACCTCGGCGAGCCGCTCGCCGGTCGAAGGGTTGATCGATGTGAGGCTCTTGCCGGCGGCGCCGGGCAGCCACTCGCCCCCGATGTAAAGCCCCTTCGGCGTGTAACCCAATGGCTCCGAACTCATGCGTTCCTCCGTTGAAGAGCTTAATCCCGGCGCGTCATTCTTTTCTCGCGGCAACCGGGCCTGTCGCTCCCTGGCGCCGCGAATGCGCGCGGGCGTCGTTTTGGCCCGGTGATCACGAGGTGCTTCCGGCAAGCTAAGGCCGGTCTACATCCGTCATGGGACCGTCGTGGCCGCCCGGGCGCGAGAGACGCCCGCCCCTCCCCGGCAACCCGCACGGCTCAGCGTGACATCCGGGCCAAGGCTTCCGAGGCCTCGGCGGCGATCGCGGCATGCTCGGAGCGCTCGGCGACAAGCGCGCGGACCCTCTTCCAGGAGGCGACCGCCTTGTCCCGCTTGCCCATCACCTCATAGGTCTTGGCAAGCTCGTAGTTCGCCTCGACGTTATCCGGGGCAAGCTCGACCGCCCGGGAGAGGTTGAGCTCGGCCCGCTCGTAACCGGACTGGGGGTCGGGGTTCACGAAACGCCCCAACGCCGTCTCGGCGCCGCTTTTGGGAGGGGGGCGGGGCATGCGCGAGACCCTTCCCAAGTGGACCAGCGCCGTGACGTTCTCCGGGTCCAGCTCGATGGCGTGGACCAGTTCCTCGACGGCCTCGTCGATCTGACCCAGCTCGACGCGCACGAGGGCGCTTGCGACGTGGGGCGCCGCCACGTACCGGTCGACCTTTTTCGCCGCTCGATAGGCTTCGAAGGCCTCGTCGTAGCGCTTGAGCGCGTGATAGGTGTTGCCCAGCAACATCCTGGGCTCGAGCGCGTCGATGTCGAGCTCAGCCGCCTGCTTGAGCTCGCCGACCGCCGCCTCGTACTGACCTTGCGCAACCAGCTCCTTCCCCTTCTTGAGATGCTCGGCCGCCCGCTCCGCGTCGCTTGGACCGCAGGACGCAACCGCCATGGCGAAGAGCAAGCCAACCCCGATCAGGGCCGCCCGTTTCAACCGGAAACTCCGCTTCGCCGTCATACCCTTGCTTCGCCGCACCGTGTCGGATGTCCCTCATACCGAGGCCCCGCCCCGGCGCTCAGATGACTTTCGCCCGCCATTTCGAGCAGATCCAGTCGGAGACCCATACCAGCAGGAAGATAACCAGAATGCAGGTCGCTGTCTTGGGGTATTGGAAGAGCTTCATCGTCTTGATCAGGGAAAAGCCGAGGCCGCCCGCCCCGACGAGTCCGAGGACCGTCGCCGAACGAATGCTGACGTCGAAACGGAATATCGAATAGCTGATGAAGGCCGGAATGACCTGGGGGATGACCGCGAAGAGAGTGACCTGCATCTTCGACGCGCCCGTGGCCTGCAGCGCCTCGACCTGACCCTGGTCGACGCCTTCCATCTCCTCGCCGCAGAACTTCGCCAGCATGCCGGTGGCGTGCAGGGCGATGGCGAGCACGCCGGCGAAGGGGCCGAGGCCCACGGCCGTGACGAAGATCAACGCAAAGATCAGTTCGTTGATGCCCCGAAGGGCATTGAGGAACAGCCGGGTGAGCTGGAAGACCAGAAGGTGAAGCCGGAGCCGCTCCGCCAGTTCCCTTCCGAATCGCGGAAGCGGTATGTGCGGCGTCGTGTTGCGGGCCGCCAGCAGCGAAAGCGGGATCGAAAACACCACCGCGAGAAGGGTGCCCCATACCGCGATCTGAAGCGTCTCGACCGTGGCCCCGCCGAGCAGCGCAAGGTAGCTCAGTTCGGGCGGCAACATGCGGAGGAGGAAGTCCCACATGTGGTCGGCCCCCGTGATGAAGGCGACGGGCCTCATGCCGATCTGGTCCGCGGTAAACCCGAGCACCGCGGCCGCCAAAACCGCCCAGCCGAGCCCTTTCACGAACCGCCGCCAGCGGATGGCGGCCTCCTGCTGGATCGTGGCCTCGATGGCGTGCTCAGCCGTCAGCGTCATCGACGGCCTCCGGATCCCGGTAGTAGATCTGCTGCAGTATGTCGTCCGTCAGCTTGCCCGACGGGCCGTCGAAAACGACGGTGCCCCGTGACAGGCCGACAACCCGTTCGGCGTACTCACGCGCGTATTCGACCTGGTGGAGGTTGCAGAGCACGGTGATGCCGAGCTCGCCCGCGACCCGCTTCAGGTAGGTGAGCACTTGGCGGGCGATCTTGGGATCCAGGCTCGCGACCGGCTCGTCGGCCAGAATCACCTTCGGCTCCTGGGCGAGCGCGCGGGCGATGGCGACCCTTTGCTGCTCGCCGCCGCTCAAGGTGTCCGCCCGCTGGAACGCCTTGTGCTCCATGTTTACGCGCGCCAGGCATTCGATGGCGATTCGCTTGTCCTCCCGCGAAAAGCTGTAAAAGAGGCTGCGCCACACGGTATGGTAAGAGAGACGCCCGCTGAGTACGTTCATGAGGACGGAGAGGCGCTTGACCAGGTTGAACTGCTGGAACACCATGCCAACCTGCCGGCGCACCTCTCTCAGTTCGCGCTTTTGGCTCGTCACCTCCCGGCGGTTGAGATAGACCTTTCCGGATGTCGGCTCCACCAGCCGATTGATGCAGCGCATCAGCGTCGATTTCCCGGCCCCTGAGGGGCCCAGGATGACCAGGAACTCGCCCTCCTTGACATCGATGCTCACGTCCCGCAAGGCAACGGTCCCGCCGGCGCCGGTGTAGGTCTTGCTCACGCCCTGAAGCGAGACCATCGCTTCGTCCCGGGCCCCGGTCGGAGCGGCTATCCCCGTGGTTTCCTGGCGCACGTTGGTCATTTCGTTCCCACACCCAGCAGAGCGACTCAGTAGATCCTGCTTCGGATCAACGACGAGGCGGTGTCGATGATCGTGACCAGCCCGAGGATGATGAGCAGGACCACCGCGGTCTCACGAAACTCGAACATTCTGATGGTCGTCACCAGCTCGAAGCCGATGCCCCCGGCCCCGACCATGCCAAGGACGGTCGCGGACCGGACCCCAACCTCGAACCAGTAGAGTATATACGTCACGAACTGCGGCAGCACCTGAGGAAAGATGGCAAAGATAATGACCTGGAGCCGGCTGGCCCCCGTTGCCTGGAGGGCCTCGACCGGCCCGGGATCAATGTTCTCCATCGCCTCCGCATAGAGGCGGCCCAAAATCCCCGCGAAGGTCACCCCCAGCGCCACCGCGCCCGGAAACGGACCGAGCCCGACCGCGGCGACGAAGAAAATGGCCCAGATCAGCTCCGAGATGGAGCGAAAGAGAATCAAGACCGTTTTAGCAAAGTTCCTGAGCAGCGGCGATCGCGTGAGGTTGCGGGCCGCCATCACCGCCAGCGGCAGAGCGATCAGGTTGGCGATGACATTTCCCCAAACGGCGATGTAGACGGTCTCCACCGCGGGATACCATACTATCTCCCAGAAGTTCCATTTCGGAGGAACCATCCGGGCGAAATAGCGGCCGATCGCCGGAATCGCGCTTACGAGTTCGGCCGGTCTCAGGTCGACGCCGTCGGCGGCCCAAACCAGGAACGCGATGCCCGACGCCAGGAAAGCGATGTGATGGACGCGCCATTTTTTCCGGGCAATCAGTGAATTTAAATTGTCGTCATGGGCCGCTTGAACGCGATTAGCCATACCGATCCCGCGCCCTCCGCCGCGCGCAACAGTCCGTATGATTAACGCAACGGGCCGCGGCGCGGGGCAAAACCACCCCGCGCCACGGCGCCCGGGCCCTTTGGTTTTACTTCTTCTTAGTGAGGTCCAGTTTCAGCGTCTTCGCGATCTCCCGGACCGGGTCGTAATCCTTGTCCGTGGCCGGGTCGAAGCGCGCGACCGTCCCCATCTCGCCGAAAGGCAAGTTCTTGAAGCCGTAAAACGCATCGCGGATTTTCTTTTTCAGATCCTCGGGCAGGTCCGTGCGATACAGCATGGGGTCGTTCGGGATCAACTGCGATTCCCAGATCACCTTGATCTTTTTGCGATCCGCGAGACCCTTGGCGAAGGCCCGCTCCAGGATGCGGTCGGCCACCGACGCGGCTTCGACCTTGCCCTCGGCCACCGCGACGATGCTGGCGTCGTGACCACCGGAGTACATCACCTGCTTGAAGTCTTTTTCGGGCTCGATGCCCGCTTTGACGAAAGCGGTTGCGGGCACCATGTACCCCGAAGTCGAGCCCGGATCGACGAACGCGTAAGTATGCCCCTTGATGTCTTGCAGGGAATTAATGGGGCTGCCCTTCTGCGTGATGATGATCGAGTGGTAGCCGGGTTGCATCGTCTTCGCCGTGACGGTGATGGCGAAGGCCTCGACCTTCGCCTGGGTGGTTGCCAGCACGTACGAGAACGGACCGAGCAGCGCCACGTCGATGTGATTGGCCCGCAGCGCCTCGATCGTGGCGTTGTAGTCGGACCCGACAAACACTTCCACCTTCATGCCCACCGCTTCGGCAAGCTTGTCCAAGATGGCTTGCGATTGGCGGACCATCGCCCGCGCGTCCTCGGCTGGGATGAAGCCGACCTGCAGCACGCCGGGCTTCGCCGTTCCGACCTTCTGTGCCATGGCTTCGGTGAGGGTTCCCGGCGCCGTAAAGAACAGCGCCAAGAATGCGAG
>CBESNX010000131.1:0-4977 GCA_965531025.1 uncultured bacterium | reverse complement strand
TTTTGCGCCGTGGCGTCGTTGCGTATCTTTGCCGGTTTCCAGAATCTGGAAACCCTCGCATCGCCATGCGAAGCGCGCCTAGCCAAGGCGCAAAACCATCCCGGTCAAATGGTTCCATCTGGCCGGATAGTGCTCTAAATCGGCCTTCGCGGCACCCCTGTCAACCGCGAAGGGCGTCGCCCATTTGCCGGAAAGGCAGCGCACCAGAGAGAAGCCATTGGCGCGCATCATCGCGAAATACTGATCCTGGCCCGGAGTGAGGCCCGCGCCGAGCGGATCGAGGGTGGCGCTGCGCACCCGGCTGCCTTCGATCAGGATGGCAATGAACGGGATGCGGGACCGGCCAAAGACGCAAGCGACCTCGCCTCGTTCGATCAGTCGCCGGATCTTGCGCACGCGCCGGGGGCCGGGCTTGCGCTCGGGACTCGCCGTGACGGAGCCGAGCGCGTTGAGCCCGAAACGCCTTTCGAAATACTGAAAGCCGTCGTGATACACGAGGTAGGGGACCTCGCGGACCGGCGCGATGAGCCCCGCCAAGTCACGTCCCAGCGCATCGAGACGGTGAACGAGCCTTCGGGCGTTGGCGCGGTAAATGTCGCCGCGCAAAGGGTCCTTGCGCGTGAGCGCGTCGCGGATGGCCGCGACCATTATTTTCGCGTTGGCCGGGTCGAGCCAAATGTGCGGATCCACATTGCGTACCCCGGCGTCATCGGCCTTGCCCGCGCGCGTCCAAAGGCCGCCCTTTCGGGACCTCAGGAGTTCGAGGCCCGGCGCTTCCATCAAGGTGACGACCGAGGCCTTGCCGCTCAAGCTTTCCAACGGCTTTTCGAGGAAAGTCTCCAGCGTCGGCCCCACCCAGAACACGAGGTCGGCCTGCCGCAGGGCGCGGGCCTCGGAGGGGCGGAGGGCATGGCCGTGCGGCGAGCGCGTGCCCTTGACGATCAGCGCCGGCGCGCCGGCGCCTTCCATCACCCCGGCCACCAGGGATTGCACCGGCAAGATGCTGGCCACCACCCTGGGCCGTTCCGCACCGGCCGCGGATGCCATGGAAATTATGAGGAATACGAAAACCACGAAATACCGCGCCATCCCATGAGGAGGAAATGAATCACGGAGGCGCGGCGGCGCAGAGTTTCGAACACGGAGATGCTTCGCAAGAGGCGCGGAGCGCCTTTCTCGGCCTTCCCTGTGAAAAGTCTCCACGTCACTCAAACCTTCGTGTTGTCCTTTTCTCATGATGGCTCAACACTTCATGATTTCCCCGGAACAAGCCGCCGCGGCGGACCCCGGCAGTTTCCACGCCATTTCCACCTTCGCACGTCCGGCGGAGGAACGGACGAAAGAGCACTCCCTTTCCAAGTTGGTTTTGTTATATTATAACATCTTAAACCGCAACCCCGGCGGTGCGCCGACGGAGACGCGCGGCACCGCCGGGGTTGACCACGCCACGCTTGACCACGCCGGGCTTGACGACGCTGGGCTTGACGACGCTGGGCTTGACGACGCCGGGCTTGACGTCGCCGGGCTTGACGACGCCGGGCTTGGCGAAGGGGGGCTTTACCTGAATGCGAAGGGATTGACCGGGATGGCGAAGAGAATTACCGATTTGCCGGCCGCGATGCAGCGGGGCCATGATCATGACCGGTGCATCGAAGAGGCCCTGAGCGCGGCGGTCGAGCTTTGCGCGCGCCGTGGCGTGCGGCTCACCAAGCTGCGCCGCCGGGTGCTGGAGCTCGTCTGGCACTCCCACGCGCCGCTCGGCGCCTATACGCTTCTCGACATGCTGCGGGCCGACGGCAGAAAGGCCATGCCGCCCACGGTCTACCGGGCGCTCGAATTCCTGCTCGAGCAGAAACTCATCCATCGGATCGCCTCGCTCAACGCCTTTGTCGGCTGCGTCAATCCGCGCGAGCCCCATTCCGGCCAGCATCTCATCTGCCGGCGATGCGGCATCGTGGCCGAAATGGATGACGCGGGCATCGCGGGCGCGATCGCCGCAAGCGCCCGGGAGCTGAGATTCTCCGTCGCCCGGCAATTGGTCGAGGTCACGGGCCTGTGCGTGAACTGCGCGGCACCTGGAAGCGAGGCCGCCCATGTCCACTGAGACGAAGTCCACTGCCACGGAGACGACCGGCGCCGCAGACGCCGCCCTGCTCGCGCGGGCGAGGGGCATTCGCGTTTCCTTCGGCGGCCCGCAGGTGCTCGCCGACGTGGGCCTCACGGTCAGCCGCGGGGAAGTGGTCAGCCTGGTCGGTCCCAACGGCTCGGGAAAAACGACACTGCTCCGGGCGCTCCTCGGGCTCATCCGGCCCGACGCCGGCACGGTGTGGCTGCGGCCCGGCATCCGCGTCGGATACATGCCACAGCGGCTTACCGTCGAGCCGGTGTTGCCGCTCAGCGTGCGCCGGTTCCTGGAGCTGGCCCGGCGGTGCTCACCCGCCCGCATCGAACGGGTTCTGGACGAGGTCGGCGCCAAGCACGCCGTCGATTACCCGCTCCAGACCCTTTCGGGAGGCGAGTTGCAGCGCGTATTGCTGGCCCGGGCGCTGGTGCGCGAGCCCGACCTTCTGGTGCTGGACGAGCCGGTGCAAGGGGTGGACCTGAGCGGCCAGGCCGAGCTCTACGGGCTCATCGGCCGCATCCGCCTCGAGCGCACCTGCGGGGTGCTGATGGTTTCCCACGATCTTAACCTGGTCATGGCGGCGACCGACAAGGTGATCTGCCTCAACCACCACGTCTGCTGCGCGGGGCGCCCCGAGACGGTGAGCCGGCACCCCGAATACATCGCCTTGTTCGGCCCGCAGATCGCCCGGTCACTCGCCGTTTACGCCCACGATCACGATCATGTCCATGACCTCTCGGGCAGGGTCGTTCCCGCGGGCCCCGATAAGACCCCAAGCAACGACCAGGGGGAGAACCGCCATGGATGATTTCATGATTCGCGCGCTGATCGCCGGTTTCGGCGTCGCCATCGTGGCGGGCCCCTTGGGGTCCTTCGTCGTCTGGCGGCGGCTCGCGTTCTTCGGAGGGACGCTCGCCCATTCCGCGCTTCTGGGCGTGGCGCTCGGCCTTGTCCTCCAATTCAGCATCACCCCCGGCATCATCGCCGTTTCCCTTCTGATAGCCGTTCTCCTTCTCGCGGCGGAGGGACGGGGAAAGCTTTCGACCGACACCTTGCTCGGCATCCTGTCGCATACCGCCCTTGCGGCGGGTCTCGTGGTGTTTGCCTTCCTCGAGGGCGTGAGGGTCGACCTCATGGCCTATCTGTTCGGCGATATTCTGGCCGTAAGCCGCGCCGATGTTTACTGGATCTTCGGCGCCGGGGCACTGGCGCTTGGTGTATTGGCGGCAATCTGGCGGCCGCTCTTGGCGATCACCGTGCACGAGGAGCTCGCTCGGGTGGAAGGCGTACCGGTTCAGGCCATCCGTTTCATCTTTATGGCACTGATGGCGCTCGTCATCGCGGTGTCGCTCAAGATCGTCGGCATCTTGCTGATCACCTCGCTGCTGGTCATTCCGGCGGCGGCGGCGCGCGGGTTCTCCCGCAACCCGGAACAGATGGCGGTGATCGCGGCCGGGTTCGGCTCGCTTGCCGTGGCGCTCGGCATGTCGGGATCGTACTTTTGGGACAGCCCCTCGGGCCCCTCGATCGTCCTCGCCGCGGCGCTGGTTTTCGCGGTGGTCTCGCTGTGGCCGCGCCGTGGGTTCACGCGTTCCGATTGAGCCGTTCGAAGCCCAGATCCAGGTCCCGGATCAGGTCGTCGAGCCCTTCGAGCCCTGCGTGGATGCGCATCAGCGGCCCCTCCGCCCGCCACTTCGCGGCCGTGCGCAAGTTCGTGAGATCCGCGGGCAGGATCAGGCTCTCGTAACCGCCCCAACTGTAGCCCATGGCGAAAAGCTCCATGCCGTCCAGCATGGCGGCCACGGCCCGCTTGGGATAGTCCTTGAGGATCACGCCGAAGACTCCCGAGGCGCCGGTGAAGTCGCGTTTCCAGATCTCATGGCCCGGGCATTCGGCAAAAGCGGGATGGAGAATCCGTGCGACCTCCTTGCGGCCCTTGAGCCAGCGGGCGAGCTCGAGGCCTGCTTGCTGGTGGCGGTCGAGCCGCACGGCCAAGGTGCGCAGGCCGCGGAGCGCGAGGTAACACTCGTCGGGGCCGGGGCAGGCGCCGACGACGGCGGCGGCGGTCCTGACCTTCTTGAAGGCCTCTTCGCTCGTCACGATCACCCCCAGCATGGCGTCGGAATGGCCGACGAGATACTTGGTCGCGGCCTGGATCGAGATATCCACCCCGTGCTTGAAGGCCTCGAAGTAGAGCGGCGTCGCCCAGCTGTTGTCCAAGATCAGCACCGCGCCCCTTGCGTGGGCGGCCTCGGCAATCGCCGGAACGTCCTGGACCTCGAAGGTCAGCGATCCCGGCGATTCGGTGAACACGACGCGGGTGTTGCCGCGGATCAAGTCCTTTATGCCGGCGCCGATCAACGGGTCGTAATAGGTGGTCTCGACGCCGAAGCGGGAGAGCAGCGCGTCACACACCCTGCGCGTCGGCCCATAGGCGCTGTCGGCCATCAAGAGGTGGTCGCCCGCCTTGAGATAAGCGAGCAGCGAGACGGTGATCGCGGCGAGGCCCGAGGCGCAGGCGATGCCGCGGTGGCCGCCTTCGAGGCTGGCGACCGCCTCTTCGAGCGCGAAGGTCGTGGGCGTGCCGTGACGGCCGTAATAGACGTGATTGAACGGGTCCTTGGTCGCCGCTTCCAGGGCGGCGACGGTGGGGAAGGTGACGGTCGAGGCGCGATAGACCGGCGGGTTGACGATACCGAAGTTCTTCGCGGGATCGCGGCCCACGGTCGTGACCAGCGTATCCTTCTTCTTGAGCCCCATCGTTCGGGTTTCCCTCAACCGCGCCCTTGATCCCCGAGGCCGTCAGCCCGGCTCCGGGCCGGCGGCCCCTTCGCCGGCGTCATCTTGGCATCAGG
>CBESNX010000130.1:0-4997 GCA_965531025.1 uncultured bacterium | reverse complement strand
CGGCGAGCTTCGGGTCGATCTCGATTCTCTTGGTGGTCGGCGCGCAGGCGACCGCAAGACCCAGCACGAGCGCCGGCGCGATCCAGAGGCCGGACTTGGCACACCGCATGGACAGCCCTCCCGTCGAGCGAGGTTCCAAGCATAATACAGGTCCACAACCCCGATCAAGGCGTCACACCCTGTAAGGACATCGTTCGGCCCGGCCCGCCGCCAAAGCCAAGCCCCGGCCTGTTTACAACAACCCGAGGGAGTGGAGTTCCGCCACCATTTCCGGCGGCATGTCCCGGGTGGCGCCGTCCCGCGCATCGAGATCGGGCGGCGCGTCGGACGTTTCGAGATAGCGCCAGCCCTGAAGCGGCTTGTTGGGCCGGGGCACGGTCCTGACGAGGGTGGGGTCGAGCCTCAGTTCACAGCGCCTGCGCCCCTCCAGATCGGGCTTCCGCGCGATCGCGCGAATCCGCTGGCGGACACGGATCGCCCCCTTGATGATCCAGTAGATCGACCCCCCATCGAGGATCTCCTCGGCCCGCCTCGGCGCGTTGCGCGTGAAGTGCCGCAAGATGCGCTTGCCGCCTTCCTTCGGGGCGTTGGCCAACCTTTGTTTCTGGACCGCGGCGAGGTGCGCGACCGACCCGATCCCCACGGCCATCTTCAAGAGATGAAGGGGCATGGTGTCTCCGCGACCACGTAACGGCGCAACGATGGCGACGGGCGGCGGGCTTAAGGAAGCTCGGCGATGATCTTGCGGTACTCCGCCTCCGGGAACGCCTTAAGCGTCGTCGTGCGAACGTTTCCATGGGAACCGAGCGCGAGGACGAACTTGGCGACCGCCTCGTCGTTGGGAGCCTCGAGAACGGTGAAGAGGTCATAGGCCCCCATCGTCAGGTATAACTCTTTCATCTCGCCGCCCAGGTCCTCGATGACCTTCCTCGCCGCGTCCGCGCGGTCCGGAGAGTCCTTGATGTTCCGTATTCCTTGATCGGTGAAGCTGATCAGGCTGATGTATGTGGGCATGAGTCACCTCCCATTCCGATGGCGGGCCGACGCCGAGCCCATCGGGGCGCTCGGAGCCCGCCAGACAGGTCCGCGGCCGGGCGGCTTCGCCGGCCGCACCACGTTGAACGAGCGTACAACCCGACATTTCCGGGTTGGCGCCGTCGGGCGCCATAACCGTAGCACGATTCGGCGCCCGCCGTTAGCGGATGACGGCCGCGGGCACGCCCCTACCAGGCGAGTTCCCGGCCGTCGTAGCTCAGGAACTTGCCGGCATCCGCCGGCCCGAGGCGCTCGATGACGGCGCGCATGCCGGCGACGCTCGGCTCCGGATCGATGGCGGCGCCCTTCCCGCCCATGTCGGTCCTGACCCAGCCGGGATGCAACACGACCGCCGTGACGCCCAAGGGCTTGAGGTCGATGGCGAGGCTCCTCACCGCCGCGTTGAGCGCGGCCTTGCTCGAGCGGTAGATGTAATGCCCCCCGACATCATTGTCGCCGATGCTTCCCATCCGGCTGGTAATCGAGGCGATCACCTTCCTCTCCCCGGTCTTGAGATGGGGCAGGAAACACTCGGCCATCTTCAAGGGCGCGAGCGTATTGACCCGCAGCACCTCGATCCAAAGCTCGGGGTCGATGCTGCCGAGCTCCTGGGATCGGGATGCGCCGTAAAGGCCCGCGTTGTTGATCAAAAGGTCGATGGCCTCGCCTTCGAGCTCTTCGGCCAGCGCCTTGATGCGGGCGTGGTCCGTGACATCCAGCTCATACAGGCTGACGCCATCGCCGAGGGCGGAGAGCTTCTCCGCCTTCTCGGGCGCGCGGCAGGTGGCCAGCACGCGCCACCCGGCGGCGGCGTACTGGCGGGCGAACTCCAGGCCAATGCCGCGATTGGCGCCGGTGAGCAGCACGGTGGGCATCACCTCACTCCCTGCTATTGGTGAACAACCTCGTTACGACTTTTTATCAGCTTTTCCGGAGCCGCGCCGTTACTTCGATCTCGACCTTCATGCGCGGATCCACGAGCCCCGTAACGACCGTCGTGTTGGCCGGCCGGATATCTTGGAAACGCTTGCCAAGAACCGCCGCGACACTCGGGAAGTCATCGGTGCTTCTCAGATACACCCGCACGCGCACGACATCGGCAAGGCCCGCGCCCGCCTTTTTGAGCGCGGCTTCGATATTCCGGAGGGCCTGTTCGGTCTGCTCGACGACATCGTCCGAAATGGTGCCGTCCCCATAGTTGAATCCGGTGCAGCCCGAAACAAACACCCATTCGCCGTCGACCACGGCGCGCGAGTAGCCCGCCATGTCCTCCCATTCCGTGCCGGAAGAAATCAATCGTCTCATCACCCCGCGCTCCGGCATTACGTCAGGAACAGGGCCGCGAGGCCCAGGAAGGCAAGGAACCCGACCACGTCGGTCACCGTGGTCAGGACCACCCCGGAGGCCACGGCGGGATCGACGCCGGTGCGCTCCAGTCCCAGCGGGATGGCCACGCCGGCAAGCCCGGCGACCAGCAGGTTGATCACCATGGCCGCGGCGATCACCAGGCCGATGGCGGGACTGCCGAACCAGAGCCAGGCGACGATTCCCATGAGTCCGGCGAAGAGAATGCCGTTGAAGCCGCCGACCAGCACCTCCTTGCCGACGGCGCGAAGGGTGTTGGACGCGGTCAACTCCTTCATCGCCAAGGCGCGCACCGCGACGGTCAGGGTCTGGGTTCCCGCATTGCCGCCCATCGAGGCGACGATCGGCATGAGCACGGCCAGCGCCACGATCTGCCGGATCGTGACCTCGAAGAAGCCGATCACGATCGAGGCGACGATCGCCGTGGCGAGATTGACCACAAGCCAGGAAAAGCGCGACTTGGTGGTGTCCAGCACGGCGCGGTAAAGGTCGGTCTCCACCACGCCCCCGAGCCGCATGATGTCCTCCTCGGCCTCCTCGTCGATCACGTCGAGAACGTCGTCGACCGTGATCACGCCCACCAGGCGGCCCGCCTCATCGACCACCGGGGCGGAGGCCAGATCATACTGGCGGAACAGGAACGCCACCTCCTCCTGGTCCATGCCCACCCGCACGAGGCGCATTTCCCGCGTCATCAGGTCGCTGAGCTTGACCGGCCGCTTGGTCCGCAGCACGCGGCTCAACGGAATCGTGCCGACGGGCTTGTGCTTGGGATCGACGACGAAGATGTCGTAGAACTCTTCGGGCAGCTCGTCGCTGTCCCGCTCCGCCGCTTCACGCAGGAAATCTATGGTTTCGCCCACGGTCCAGAAGGAGGGCACGGCCACCAGTTCGCGCTGCATCAACCTTCCGGCGCTGTCCTCCGGCCAGCTCAGCCCCTCTTCGAGCAACGTCCGGGCTTCGATCGAGAGCGCCTCGAGCACCTGGCTCTGAACCTCATCGTCGAGGTGCTCGACCACCTCGACCGCGTCGTCGGTCTCGAGCCCGCCGATGGCGGCGGCGAGATCGGCGGTCCCCAGTTGCTCGATCACCTCGGAGCGCACGTGTTCCTCGAGCCGGGTGAGGGTCTCGGGCTCGAAATGGGGCCGGATGATCTCGATCAGAAGCTTGCGGTCCTCCGGGCCCAGCGCCTCGATCACATCGGCGACGTCGGCGTAATGGAGCGGCAGGACCAGTTCCTCGATGTGCTCGACCTCGCCCGCGTCAAGCGCATCGCAAATTTGCCGCACGAGCTCCGGTTGGACCGCGAAAAGCTCATTGGCCTGGACCTTCTCGGTCGCGCCCCGTTCCTTCTCGTCCGGTGTCGTGTCAGACATCACGCTGGCTCCTCGACGCAAGGGATCTGGAAAACCTGGTTTTTTCAGGCGCCCGTGCCGCGCCTCCCCGCGCGGAGTGAAGCGCAGGCACAGGGGCTCGATGCGAAAAATCAAAAACAAGGCCCGGGAGTCGCCGCCACGGGCCTTGCAAGAAATGGTGCGGTCGAGAAGACTCGAACTTCCACGGGGTTTCCCCCACAGCGACCTCAACGCTGCGCGTCTACCAGTTCCGCCACGACCGCACGATCAGATGTTAATATAATCTCCAGCGGCGGCGACCATACGGGCCCTCGCCTTTTTGGACAAGCGGGGAATACCAAATCATCGGGCACATATCAAGCGAGGCGGTGGGCAGATCCGGGACCCGAAGACGATGAGCGCGGTCGCGTGGCACATCGGCGCAACCCCCGTGCCTTACGGTGAAGCGGTCGCGGCCATGGAGCGCCGCGTCGCAATGATACGGCTGGGCCAAGCCCCGGAAATGGTGTGGCTTTTGGAGCACCCGCCCCTGTTCACCGCCGGCAGCAGCGCGACCGACGCGGAGCTTGTCGATGCCCGGGGTTTGCCCGTCTATCCCACCGGGCGGGGCGGCAGGTACACCTACCACGGCCCGGGTCAGCGCGTCGCCTACGTCATGCTGGACCTTAAGCGCCGCAACTCCGATGTCCGGGCCTATGTCCGCAACCTCGAGGAGTGGCTGATCCGCACGCTCGCGCGCTATAGCCTGGGCGCGGGGCGGCGCGCGGGGCGCGTCGGCATCTGGGTGGCGCGCGAAGGATCGACGAAGGAGGCCCCGCGCGAGGACAAGATCGCCGCCATCGGCGTGAGGGTGCGCCGGTGGGTGACCTATCACGGCGTGTCGTTGAACGTCGATCCCGATCTCGCCCATTATGCCGGCATCATACCCTGCGGCATTGCCGAGCACGGCGTGACCTCGCTCATGGACCTCGGGATCATCACCTCGATGGAAGAGGTGGATACGGCCCTCAGGTCCGCCTTCGAAGAGGTGTTCGAGACCGAAACGATCCCGGCCTGAACGGGGGTGCCGGCAGAACTCAGCGCATCGGCGGCGGGCGAAGCGCCGTCGTCCAATGGGCTCGGAGCCCGTCACTAGCGCACTATCCGGCCAGATGGAATCAATTTGATGGCGGCAAATCGGTTTTCCGGGCAGGCGCGGCGCGAAGCGCGATGCGGGGCATCGGGCGAGCGTCGCAACGAACC
>CBESNX010000129.1:0-5015 GCA_965531025.1 uncultured bacterium | reverse complement strand
GTGATGTCCCGGCGGAAAGGGCCCGGGTTTTGGCCGCATCCCGTCATCCGCCCGGCATCCCGTGGAAGGCTCCGGTGCGCGCCGAAACCGTCGCTCGGCCGCCTATTGGAAACGACGCCCGCCTGCGCGGCGGCGATCGGCGTCGCGGTCTGAGGCTCCTCGTGCTTTGCTTTGCGGCGCTCGAGTGGCACACTCGCGCCTCATGAGGAACGCCGTCATATCGCTCGCCCTCGTCTTGCTGTTTGCGCCCGCGGCCCTGGCCGACATGACGGGCCCGGCGACGGTGATCGAGGGGGACCTGATCGAAATCATGGGCGAGCGCGTCCGCCTTTACGGCATTGACGCGCCGGAACGGGGGCAACGCTGCACCTATCTCGGCAAGACCTTCGACTGCGGCCATATCGCGAAGACGGCGCTGATGGACCTAACGGCCGGCGCGACGGTCGTCTGCCGTCCGACCGGCAAGAAACGCAAGGGGGGCCTCGTCGCAAGATGCTTCGCCGACGGGTTCGATCTTTCCGAGAACATGGTGCACACGGGCTGGGCGCTCGCCGAGCCCCGGGAAGGCGCGCGTTACCGTGCGAAAGAGCGGCAGGCCGAGCGCGCGAAACGTGGCCTGTGGCGCGGCACGTTCGTCGCCCCCTGGGAGTGGCGCGAAGGCAAACGCCGCCCTTGAGACCTGGCGAACCCGTAGCGTTGGATGGCGCCCGTGCGAAGGCCCGGACCGCGCGGCTTCAGGGTCGGGGGGCCCGCTACTCGACCCCCACCGCGGCGCCCAGCGTCGGGCCGATCTCGGCATTCACAACGAGGTCCGCGAGCCGGTCGAACTCCGTCGGGTCGCGGTTGAGGATGACGAGCCTGGCGCCGTTCCGCTTGGCCAAAGCCGGAAGGCCGGCGGCGGGATAGACCACGAGGGACGAGCCGACGGCAAGGAACAGATCGCATGCGAGGGCCGCCTCCTCGGCGCGCCGGACCGCCGCCTCCGGCATCGGCTGACCGAAGGAGATCGTCGCCGTCTTGACGATGCCCCCACAGGCGTCGCAGACCGGCAAGGTCTCGTCCCGGAGGAAGGCTTCGTGGATGGGCGCGAGCTCGTGGCGCGCGCCGCATTCCAGGCACAGCGCGTAGTTGGTATTGCCGTGAAGCTCGATGACCTTCGCCTCCGGCACGCCCGATTTCCGGTGCAGTCCGTCGATGTTCTGGGTAATCACCCATTCGACCTTGCCGCTTTTCACAAGCGCCGCCACCGCCCTATGGCCCCGGTTGGGCACGGCCCGCTCCACCAGCGGCTGGGTCTCGAACTTGCGCCGCCAGTATTCGCGGCGCGCGTCCTCGGATTTCAGGAACTCGTCGAAATAGATCGGCCTGGACTTCGCCCAGACGCCGCCGGGGCTTCTGAAATCGGGAATGCCGGATTCGGTGCTGATGCCGGCACCCGTGAACACCGCCGCGCCGCGGCTTGCCTCGATCATTTGCCGCAGCCGGTCGATCGCCCGCTCGTCCGCTCCCATTGCATGCCCCGCTGGCTCGAGCCTTGCGCCGGTCGCCTCTAGGCAAACGGCGGGAAAGGAAAAGGCCTGTCAGCGCTCATCTCGGATGGGCTCCTGGGCCCGTCAACCGGCATCATCGATCTTCGCAATGCAGTTCTCATCATCGTTTTTCGGATTGTTGACGAGGGGGCCCACCGGGTACGCGTCCATGGCCTCCGAAGGGTAGGGCTTCAAAAGGGCTTCCGCCTCTTTCAAATCTTCAGGCCCGTCCGCGAGCCAGAGATCGTAGGATTCGGGGGCGAGGATCACGGGCATGCGCTCGTGGATGGGGCGGATGAGTTCGTTCGCATCCGTCACGACAATGGTGAAAGACTCGATCTTGTCGTCCCCCTCTCCTTGCCAGCGCTCCCAGAGCCCGGCGAAGGCGAAGGTTTCACCGCTTTTCATCGCAATGCGGTAGGGCTGCTTGCGGCCGGATCGGGCCTGCCACTCGTAAAAGCCGTCCGCCGGGACGAGGCAGCGCCGGGACCGGAAGGCGTCCCGGAACGCCGGCTTCGCCGTCACCGTCTCGGCCCGCGCGTTGATCATTAAATAGCGGTCCTCGGGCCCCTTGGACCAGTGAGGTACGAGGCCCCAGCGCAAGAGGACGAGCCCGCGCCCCTCGCCCTCGCCCTTCATGCGCACCACGGGCGCCTCTTGCGTCGGCGCGATGTTGTAGCGCGGCGGCAGGTTGAGGAGCGCGCCCGTAACCTTGAACACCCGGCGCATGGCCTCCGGCGGCGATGTCAGGGAATAGCGCCCGCACATGGGCCTATCTTATACGGGGTCGATCCGCCGCCCCGGCCTGCATGAGTTCGCGGCCTTGCTCGACGCCCATCGCCCGCCGCGGGCGCGGCGTGCTAGGCATAGACCTTGCCGAACCGATTCTCGATGAAGTCCCGGTATTTCGCCTGTTCCTGACGCACGAAGCCCTTCCCCGGCAGCTTGCCCTCGCGGTGCAGATCCACCATGGCGCAGACCGCGGCCGCCGTGGTGGTCTGGATCGCGCTCAGGCCCCTCTCATCGCTATCGCCGTAGATCTTCTTCACATAGCTTTCCTGTGTCAGGCGCTCGTTCTTGAGCCCCGTGACGGTGACGAAAATCAGCACCACGTCCTGGCGGGTGGCCGGCACGCCGTGCTCGATGATGTCCCGGAAAACGTCGGGCCGCTCGCACAGCCTCAAATCGGACACCAGCATGCGGATCATGTCGCGGTGGCCGGGATAGCGTACGGTCTTGTAATTGAGGTTGCGCACGCGGCCCTCGAGGGTCTCGCACAGGGTCCCGACCCCGCCGGCGGTCGAGAACACCTCGTAGCGCACGCCTTCGAGGGAGAAGTGCTCCAGGCCTTCGAGGGGCAAAACCTCGCGCCGTTCGCCGTTGTGGATCGTCTCGCACGGGTTGCAGTACTCGTTGATCAGGCCCTCGGTGCTCCAGGTCAGGTTGTACTTGAGCGCGTTGTCGGGAAACTGGGGCAGCGCCCCGACGCGAAGGCGAACGTCATAGGGCTCTTCGAACCGGTTCACGAACTCGTTGGCGACAATCGAGATGAATCCGGGGGCCAGGCCGCACTGGGGGACGAACGCCGTTTCGGCGCCTTGCGCAAGCTCCCGGGCCCTGCGGCTGGTCGCAACGTCTTCCGTCAAGTCGAAGAAGTGAACGCCCTTGTCCCTTGCGGCCTTTGCGATCGACTCGCTCAGGTAAAACGGACAGGCGCTGACGACCACTTCCCGGCCGGCGAGCGCACGCTTGAGCGCGTCCGCGTCCTCGACCTTCACCACCGCGGGCGCCACCGTTTCGGGAAGGCCGCGGTTCAACGCCTCCGCGTCGCTGTCGGCGAGGGTGACCTCATAGTCGCCGGCCTTGGCCAGCATTCCGGCGATCGTCTTGCCGATCTGCCCCGCGCCGAGAACCAGAACCTTGCTCATGGACGCCACCTCCATGGCATTCGTTTTACATCAAAATCACAAGGCGCGGGACAGGTTAGAGGAGCCCCCGTCGCGGCAGGTCGAACCGATGCGACAAGGGGCCGGGACGAACACGACGCCGGGGGCCTGAAAGCGTTTCACCCCATGTCCCCACGGCCTTTCAGTGCCGCGACCACCTGGTGCTCGCCTTCTCCACCGGCTTGCCGTCGAGGTAAATGGCGTCCACCCGTTCGTTGAAGAAACAGATATGGCCCTTGATCTTCGGACACTCGGGGACGGGCTCGGGATAGCTCCAGGCGACGTCCTCGAAAAACCGGTCGCCGATGCGGGCCGAGAAATAGACCGCGTTGCCCTTATACGGGCAGACGCTGCGGGATTGAGAGGACTCGAACAGGTTCATGCGCACGTCATCCGCGGGCAGGTAGTAGCGCACCGGAAAGCCGGTCTCGAACAGGAAACGGGCGCGGTTCGTTTCCGCCACCGTCGTTCCGCCCAGCACCACCCTCACGGGGCGCGAGCCGTTCACGACATCGACCCGGTGAAAGGGATCGCGCGGGTGGCCGAAGATCTCGTCATCCTCCTCGAACCAGCCATCGACCTTGTCCCAGTAAAAGGCGAGGGTGCCCTTGATCGCCGCCATCTCGGGATAGGGATCCTCGTAGCTCCAGAGGGCGTTCCCGGCCGCGCGCGCGCCGAGCTTGAGCGAGAAGTACGATGCCTCGCCCTTGTACGGGCAATGGGTGCGGTGGTCCGTGCGCTCGATCAGGTCCAGGCGCACGTCCTCGCGCGGGAAGTAGTAGACGGGGGTGTGGCCGGCCTCCCGCATCAGCATCGCGCGGGTGGTGTCCGCCACCGTCTCGGCGTTGAAGACGACCCTGACCCGTCTCGGGCTGGGCTCGAACGCGATGCGATAGTCCGGGTTCTTCGCCCAACCGGACTCTCTTTTCTTCGCCGCCCCCGTTTGCGCCATGGGTCCCTCTCCCGCCTTCGATCCGCTCACGTGAAGCCCGTCAGCCTGGGACAATCGGCGCGCGAATGCAACCGGGGAGTCGCCGTCGACAGCCGTGGCGCCACTGGCGGACCGAACCGCCGCTCCCTGATAAGGAAACGGATTATAAGTCCGTTGCGTCTTCCTGTTCCGCCATGCGGGCAACCGCGAACGGCGCGCATGGCCGATAAGATCACGGACCTCGCGGCGAAGGGCTGTACATTCCCCTTAAGACGCGGTTGCAATGCCGTGGTAAGACGGCGTGGCGGCCGGGAGCCGCCGATGCGTACACGGGACCAACGAATAGGTACGCGATGGCGCGAAACCTCATGGCCGTAACGGGGCTGGCGCTCGCCGCCAACCTCTGCGTGACGCCGGGCGCGGCGTCCGAGATAAGGCTGCTCGACGTTCCCGGCGGCGAGTTCGTCATGGGCGACGCCAAGGGCGAGCCCGACGAATCGCCGCGCGCCGTCACCGTGGCGCCGTTTCGGCTCATGCCGTTCGAGGTCACGAACCGCATGTTCGCGAGGTTCGTCGCCGCAAGCGGGTATTCGACCGACGCCTCCCGGC
>CBESNX010000128.1:0-5015 GCA_965531025.1 uncultured bacterium | reverse complement strand
CCCGCCATCATACCCGCCATCATAAATGTCTCGGGGCGCCTTTGCAGCAAACGAAACGCCAAGCGCACGCCGCGTCCCCGGCAAACCTCCGCAGTCCGTGGCGAGCCTCGCTAAGGCGGAGGTTGCCAAAAGCGGAAATTGGGAACACACTTGAAACAGGCCGCCACCGGAATCGGGGGCCGGGATGGGTGTTTTGGACGACGCGCGCGATGATGCGAGGCTCCTCGGCGAGAGGGTGCTCGGCGGCGGGAAAACATGGCCCCCGGGAATGACGCACGCAGGCCAATGATCGGCGAAAAACCCATTTGTCTGGCGGCAAGGTACGACTAAATGACCGCTTCTGTGTTTCCCGGAGGGTGTTCGTGACGACGCCAGGGCGCAAGAATTCGATCAGCGTTCCCGACATCATGGCGCGCAAGGGTGGGGAGCCCATCGTTTGCCTCACCGCTTACACGACGCCGATGGCCAGGCTTCTCGACCCTCATGTCGACCTGCTGCTGGTCGGCGACTCCCTTGGCATGGTGTACTACGGGATGGAGAGCACGCTCGGCGTCACGGTCGAGATGATGATCAATCACGGCGCCGCCGTGGTGCGGGGGGCCGAGCGCGCCTGCGTCATCGTCGATCTGCCCTTCGGCTCCTACCAGGCCTCGCCGGGGGCGGCCTACCAGACGGCCGCCCGGGTGATGGCGCAGACGGGCTGCGACGGGGTGAAGATCGAGGGCGGGGTGGCAATGGCCGAGACCGCCGGATTCCTGGTCGAGCGCGGCATCCCCGTCTTCGGCCATGTCGGGCTGACGCCCCAGTCGGTGAGACGCATGGGCGGTTACGCGGCGCGCGGTAAAAGCGAGCCCGACGCCGCGCGCATCAGATCCGACGCCCGGGCGATCGCCGACGCCGGGGCCTTTGCCATCGTCATCGAGGCGACGGTCGAGCCCCTGGCGCGCGACATCACCGCCGAGCTCTCCATACCGACCATAGGGATCGGCGCGTCCCCGGCCTGCGACGGGCAGATTCTGGTGACCGAGGACCTCCTGGGGCTGTTCACCGAGTTCAAGCCGAAGTTCGTCAGGCGTTACGCCGATCTCGCGGGCCAGATCGCCGGGGCGGCGGAATCTTACGCAAAGGACGTGCGCGGCCGCAGGTTCCCCGCCGACGAACACTGTTTCGGGCTCAAGGCTGGTCCCAAGCGCGCCTCCGGCTAGGCGGAGTCCCGACCCTTAAAGCCATATGCCCCGTTCGCCCGCTCCGCGAAATCCGACCGCCGCCATCGAGACCGTGCGCACGGGGGCGGCGCTGCGCGAAAGGATTGCCGCCTGGCGCGCGGCGGCGGCAAGCGTCGGGCTGGTGCCGACCATGGGAGGCTTGCACGGAGGTCACTTGGCGCTCATTCAAGCGGCGCGCGCCGGGTGCGACCGCGTCGTCGCCACCATATTCGTGAACCCAAAGCAGTTCGGCCCGGCGGAGGATTTCGACAGCTATCCCCGCGACGAGGCGGCGGACGCCCGAGCCCTTGCGGCCAACGGGGTCGACCTTCTTTACGCGCCCGCAGAGGACGAGGTCTACCCGCAAGGTTTCGCCACCAGGGTTTCCGTTTCGGGCGTGACCGAGGGACTGTGCGGCGCCTTTCGCCCCGGCTTTTTCGACGGGGTGGCGACGGTCGTGTGCAAGCTTCTTTTGCAGGCGCTGCCTGATGTCGCCTATTTCGGCGAAAAGGACTACCAGCAGCTGCAATTGGTCCGGCGCATGGTCGCCGATCTCGGCATCCCCGTGGCCATCATGGCGGTGGCGACGGTGCGCGAGGCGGACGGTCTCGCGCTTGCCTCGCGCAACGCCTATCTGAGCGACGAGGAGCGCCGCATCGCGCCCGAGCTCTACCGGGTGCTGAAGGCCGTCGCCGGGCGGCTCGAGCGAAACCAGGGACGCGTCGCGGAACTGGTCGAGTGGGGGCGCTCCGAGCTCAAGCGGGCGGGCTTCGGGCGCATCGATTATCTCGAGGTCTGCGACGCCGAAACCCTCGAGCCCGTCGAGACCGTCGAGCGCCCCGCCCGGGCGCTGGCGGCCGCGTGGCTCGGCAAGGCGCGCCTCATCGACAACGTCGCGGTCCGCCCGGCGGGCTTGACCGGATGAATCATTCGCTGGACGTCCCGGCGCGGGTTTAAGCCTGACGCCGCCGCCCGATCACGCGATCTCGTAAGGCACCTGGGCGGGCCCGCACCTTTTCTCGACCGTGTGGTTTGCGGGATCGAAGCGGTGCTGCAGGGTCCGCCCGACGAGCCTTTCGCTGTGCACGATCACCGCGACCGAGCGTTCCGGGCCGCCCTGCTCGGCGTGTATCGCGAAGGGCGGGATGAGGTCCACATGGCCCGGCTTGCCGTGATGCGCGCCGGTTCGGCGAAGCTTGGCGTGGCCGGGCTTGCCGCCGTCGTCCAGGCCTGCGTACCGCTCCGGGGTTTCGGTGCCGTCCAAAAGCCCGTACAGCACCCAGGCGTGGGCGTGATCGTGGACATTCCCTCTGCGATGGGGCGCCCTGACCACGCCGTTGATGACGAAGCCGTAATCGGGATCTTCGTAAAACAGCAGGTTCCGGCCGGCGCTCGTGGGCCGGTTCCTGGAGTGCGCCTTCAGGGTCGGGTCGCGCTCTAAACCGCCAGTTTCGGCCTGGCAAGCCCCCCGAGGTGGGCCAGCACCTCGTCCACGTGCATCACGTCGGCGTATTTGTGGTGCAGGTCGAACAGGTTCACCTTATGGGACAACATCGAGCGGTCGAACACGCACTCCTCCACCACCACCGTGTGGAAGCCGTAGGAAAAGGCGTCGGTGACCGTCGCGCGCACGCAGCCGCTCGTGCTTTCGCCGCAGACGATCAGGCTCTCGACGTTCATCCTGCGAAGATGCGCGATCAGGGGCGTTCCGAAAAAGCCGCTGGCGCGTGCCTTGTGGATCACCAGATCGTCGGGCTTGGGCGCGAACTCTTCCTTGATGCGGTAGCCCTCATCGGTGTCCCCGGCGTTTTGACGGTTGGTCGACCTGATGCCCTTGGAGACGACGCCGGTGGTGTAGATGACGGGAGTCCCGGCTGCCCGCGCCGCGGCGAAAAGTTTCTTGGTGGGCTCGATCGCGCCCCAGGCGGCCTCTCCGCACGAGCCGGGAAACTTCTTGTTCGCTTGGTGCACCGGCGCCGCGCCGCCGGCATAGACCTTGTTGTAAAGGTCGATGGCGAGAAGCGCCGGGCTCTCGCCCACGTAGGTCTCCCGGCGATAGGGGGCGTAGATCTCCAGGATGTCGCCGCTGAAGATATCCTGCCAGCAATGGTCCTCGAAGTCCCGTGCCATGTTCCGCCCTGGATGATTCCTCGCTTATGAGCCCCGTTTAACCGCCGGCCAGTGGCGCTGTCAAAGGGCGCGGAGCGTCCTGGCAAAGCCGAGGGCCGCGCGATCGAGCCGCCCCCTTGGGTTTTGGGATAATCCGTTACGCGCCGATCAGCGCACGTAGATACGGACCTCGCTGGTCTTAGCGTCCTCGCGGGTCGTGGCCGACAGGGTCATCCGGTTGTCGGGCAGCCCCATGCTGGCCAGCGAGCGCCAAACTTTTTCCGCGTTGCGCCTGGCGGATTTCGAGCTCAGCGCGAGCTGTGACGGCGCGCCCTGCTTGGGCGCCACGGCGACGAGATCGAACACGGCGCCGGGCCGGCGCTCGAGCGCGCGTTTTACCGCTTCGAAGAGGGCCTGCTCGTACTTCACATCGGCGCGGTCGAACCGGATCACCACAAGCGGCCGCCTGGCCGCCTGCGCCGGCCCGACGCGCCCGCTGCCGCCCGCCGCGGGCTCGGCCGCCTTGGCCAAGGCGCGGTTGGTCAGGCTCACGGCAACGGGCTCGCCGCTCTTGATCGCGAACGACAGGTTCGCAAGGCTCTTGCGCTCGTACCCGAGATAGGTGATCTGGCGGCCGACGTCCCCGTTCACCTTCTTGAGCAGGCGGTCGATGAGGACCCACATGCGATTCAGGTCGTCTTCGAGCGCCGCGAGCTGGCGGTGATCTTCGTCAACGGCGCCGGTGAGCTTGGAAGTCGCCCGGGTCGTTTTGAGAAGAGACTTGGCCGTCGCCGAGTCCGAGGCGATCTCGCCCGCCACCGCGTTCATCTGGTCGATGTTTTCGGCGGTGCGGTTGAGCTGGATCTGCGCCGTGTTCCACTGCTGGACCAGGACCTGGTTGCCGGGCGTGGTGCCCACCTGCAGGCGGGCGTTGATCGCCGCCACCGTACTGTGGTAGCGCTGCGCATTTTCCACCGTTTCGTCGCGAATCTTCTGGATCACGCCGTTGCGCCCGGCGACCGAGCCTCGCAGCCGCTCCAGTTCCTTGCGCAGCTCCACGACCTTCTTGCCGACCGTGGTTCCGGTCGGCTCACCGGGCGTGACGGGCATGGGCTCGGCAGCGGTCGTGCCGGGGGCCGGCGGCGTCCCGGCAACCGCCGGGGCCGGCTCAGGGCTCGGCGGGGTGGGAGAGAGGGCCGGTTGCTGGTCCTCCTCGCCCGGCGCAGGCGGGGTCTTTACCGTTTCCTCCGGCTCGGACGCCTCTTCCACGGTAAAAACAGAGGACAGCGTGTCATCGACATAATTACAGCCCGCAAGAATGGCTGCCGCCGCGAATATTGCGGCGTGATATTTCAGTCGGGACATGTGAAATATTTCCTATATACGGTTGGGCGAATGCGTCCCTCCCAATATTTGTTTTCTATGGCAGGTCGGAGTTTTTCACAACCCTTCAATCTACGATAATACCAGTTAATTGCCTCGGGCGCCACAAGCCCCGATTGCGGCCCGGCGGAGGCCGGCTCTTGGCTCATTGCCGAAGGGTCTGTCCGCCGCGCTTGGGAACCTTGCCAATGGCGGTCGATTTGAGTACTGTCCCGACCCCTCAAAGCGCGGTGGAAAGGGCCCATTTATTCCATCTGCCTTCACTCTTTGCGCCCGTAGCTCAACTGGATAGAGCACTAGACTACGGATCTGGGGGTT
>CBESNX010000127.1:0-5025 GCA_965531025.1 uncultured bacterium | reverse complement strand
GCTACAATGGCATTGTAGAGGTCGCCGGTTCGATCCCGGCTGGCTCCACCATATCTCTCAAGGGCCTGGCCTTTTCGGCTGGCTCCTTGTTCCTTGTTCAGCAATCAAATGGCAATCACGCGGCCCGGTGTCGCGGCCAGCCGGCCGCACGGCTTTCCATGTCGCCCACGGCCACTATCTCGTCCACGCCCATCCCGCTTGAAAATGAAATTGGTAGGGCGGCAATTTGTCGTCAAACACGCACCAAAGAGGGGGAGGCAATCACTGTTGCCTGATGACCCCGGCGTTGGCGCCGCGCGGCCGGGCGTCCGCAATCACGGGATGGAGCGATGCCTTGCGGCTCTCGCGCTTGCCGTGAGCCTCCTGCTGGCGCCCGTCGGCGCGGCGCCCGCCGTCGCGGCCCAGGACGACCCGCGACTCGATCGGCTGTTCGCGCGCCTCAAGGCCACCGATGACGCGGCCGAAGGCGAGCGCCTGGACCGCGAAATCCGGTCCATCTGGCTCGAATCCGGCAGGAAGGAAATCGACCTGCTGATGCTCGAGGGCCGGGGATTCATGGCGCGCGGGATCCTCCATTCGGCGTTGAGCAACTTCCACAGTATCGTCAAGTTGGCGCCGGACTTCGCCGAGGGCTATCACAATCGCGCGCACGTCCATTACCTGATGGGCAATCTCGCCGCCTCGGTCGAGGATATCGGGCGCACCCTCGCCCGCGAGCCGCGCCATTTCTTGGCGTTCGCCGGTCTCGGCATCATTTACCTGCGGCTCGGCCGGGAGCGGCAGGCGCTCATGGCGCTCGAGAAGGCGTTGGAGATCAATCCCCACCTCTCGGGCACGCGCCACGAAGTCGAGGAACTCAAGAGGAAGCTCGGCGGCAAGAGGATTTGACGTCGCCGGCTGACGGTGCGCCGACAGCCCGCCCGCTCGCCCTGGAATATCATCGGTAAGTCCGGCCTGCCGAGGCTTGCGGCGGCCAAGAGGGCTGGGGATGGCCCTCGGCCGGCGGCGCGCCCGGCGCCCCACGGGAAAATGCGCCGCCGGTAATCCCTGGACGCATGGACCCACCTCTGGGACGCTCCCAAGGGCATGCGCCGCTCGCCAAGGGCGGAGCCGCACCTCCCCGCGCCTCTTGATTGCGCGCGTTTTCACCCTAAATAGTCAGCAGGCGGCGCCGCAAGGGCCGCCGATCCGGGCGCTTGCGATGGGGCCCGCCCGCGTGTCTCGCTCAGCATGAGGAGGTTGCGTCATGTCCCGCCTTTCACTCTTCGACAGCCCGCACTTGCTAGGCTTCGACCATATCGTGCGGGTTCTCGACCGGGCGTCCAAGGCCTCTTCCGACGGCTATCCGCCCTACAACGTGGAGCAGAAGGGCGCCAACGGCCTCAGCATCACCCTCGCGGTTGCCGGCTTTTCCAAGGACGATCTCGCGGTCTCGGTGGAGGACAACGAGCTCGTGATTTACGGCAAGCAGACCGACGACGAGGACCGGGTCTATCTCTACCGGGGCATCGCCGCGCGCCAGTTCCAGAGGCGGTTCGTCCTTGCCGAGGGAATCGAGGTCGCCGGGGCGGCGCTCGATAACGGCCTTTTGCGGATCGACCTCGTGCGGCCCGAGGCCGAGAGCCGCAGACGCACCATCGAGATCCAGAGCGCCGGTGGCGAAGGCGGGCCGGAAACCGCCGCCCGGACCATCGAGGTGAAGCCGACCGAAAAAGACTCGTGAGGGCCTTTTCAGGAAACAGGTGTCGTGTTGAGCAGTGAGAGGGCATCAGCGGTGAACGCGCCTGACCATCAGCGGATTATGTCCGAATGGGAGCTCGCCATTTTCGGCCTGCGGGACATCGCTTATGTCAGGCAGGTCGTCGTCGACGGCCGGAGAGCCTACTCGATCCACGCGGCGGACGGCACGGACCTCGGCGTCGCGGACGACCGCGATCTCGCCTTCGCCGCGGTCCGCCAGCACGATCTCGAGCCGCTCAGCGTTCACTGAGCCGCGGGCGCGGGGATCCCCATATTTTGACTTCCCGGTCTTGAGGCGTGGGGCCGGAAAAGGCTCTAGGGTGCGCCGTGTCCGGGCGCCTGGGGTGTGCGGACTCGATGTGCGGGATGTTTTGGGGGCGCCCGGCGCGGGTTCAGGCGGCGTGGCTTGTCGCGGTCTGCGTCAGGAGGACATAAAGGGCCTCGGCGGTATCGGACCCGCGCAGCTTGTCGCAGGTTTCCTTGTCCCGCAAAAGCCGTGAGACCCGCGCCAGCGCCTTGAGGTGGTCGGCGCCCGCGGCCTCCGGAGCCAGCAGCAAAAAGATCAGGTCGACCGGCTGCTCGTCGATCGCTTCGAAATCGATCGGCGCGTCCAAGCGCGCGAACAGGCCATACAGCCGGTCAAGCGCGGGAAGTTTCCCGTGCGGAATGGCGACTCCCGCCCCCACCCCGGTGGTGCCCAGCCGTTCGCGCTCGAGCAGGACTTCGAATATCGTGCGCTCGTGCTGGTCGGTGATTTCGGCGGCGTAGCGCGACAGTTCCTGGAGCGCCTGTTTCTTGCTGGTGACCCGCAATTTGGGAATGACGTGTTGCGGGGTGATGAGATCAACAATTTCCATTGCCAACACCTTGACTTTTATTGCAGCTCCGGGACTTTTATTGCAGCTCCGGGACTTTTATTGCAGCTCCGGTCGGCCGGCCTGGGGATCGACCCAGCCGATATTGCCGTCGGAGCGTCGGTACACCACGTTGAGGCCGCCATGGGCGCTGTTACAGAACATCAGGGCCGGCAAGGCGTCGAGATTGAGCCGCGTCACCGCTTCGCCGACGGTCAGCGTAAGGATCTCGGTCGTCACCTCGGCGATGACGATCGGCTGCTCGTCCTCCCGCTCCTCGTTGCCCGCTTGCCGCGGCTCGCCGCCCGGTAGGTAGTGTTGGGCGGAAACGTTTGTCTCTCTGTTGCCCTTGTGGTGGTCGCGCAAGCGGCGCTTGTGGCGTCTCAGCCGCTTGGCGATCCGTTCCGAGGCGGCGTCGAAAGCGGGATAAGGCTCGCTCGCCTCGGCGTGACTCTGGACGCGGATGCCGCGGCCGACATGCACGGAGATGTCCGTCCGGTAAAGGTGCGCGACGCGCGAGAACACCACGGACGCCTCGATGGCGCTGTCGAAATATTTGCCGACCGAGCTCTGCAGGCTGTTCTCGACGTGGGTCCGCAAGGCATCCCCAACGTCGAGTTGTTTGCCTGTCACGGAGAGATGCATTTGCCCTGAATTCCGGATTTACGACCTAAATCCCGAATGACGGGAAACCACAAGGGCACGAAGAAGGCAGGCAACATAGTTCTGGCGGTTGACGGAGTCAATAGTCGCCGGGGCGACCTCGACGCGGACCGTTCCGCGGCCCGCCGAGTCGCCGCTCGGGGCTGGAATCCGCGGCCCCAGCGCGCTGAATCGCCCCCGATTTTTCGCGCCGGCGCCGCACCGACGCGGGGACGCGCATGGCTTCGCGGTACTTGGCGACCGTGCGTCGGGCGATGTCGACGCCCTCGTCGTTAAGGATGTCGACGATCATCTCGTCGGAGAGCACCGCACTGGGCTTTTCCTTGTCGATCAGCTCCTTGATGCGGCAGCGCACGGCCTCCGCCGAATGCGCCGTGCCCCCGTCGCGGCTCGCGATGGCCGCGGTGAAAAAGTACTTCAGCCCATAGATGCCGCGCGGGTGGGCCATGTACTTGTTGCTTGTCACGCGGCTGACCGTGCTTTCGTGCATCTCGATGGAACGGGCCACGTCGCGCAAGGTCATGGGCCGCAAATGCTGCACGCCGTGGCGCAGGAAGGCGTCCTGTCGGCGCACGATTTCCGTGGCGACCTTGAGCATCGTGTTGGCGCGCTGCATCAATGACCTGACCAGCCAGTTGGCGCTCTGGAAGCGCTCGGCGAGGTAGTCCCTTCCCTCCTTGTGGCGCGCTTCGCGGCGGGCCGTCACGTAGTATTGGTGGTTCACGAGCACCCGGGGCAGGGTCTCGGAATTGAGTTCCACGTGCCAGTCGCCCCCAGGGGTGGGCCGGACGATGATGTCGGGGATTACGGGCTGCGCCACGCGTTGGTCGAAGGCGAGCCCCGGCTTGGGATCGAGGGCCTTGATCTCCTCGATCTTTCCGGCGAGCTCCTCGGCATCGACTCCGCAGACCTTTTGCAACGCCGCCATGTCGCGGCTGGCAAGCAGGCCGAGGTTGTCGAGAAGCGTTGCCATGGCCGGATCGAGCCGTTCGAGGTCGCGCAGCTGCAGGGCCAGGCATTCGGCAAGAGAGCGCGCGAGGATGCCGGCGGGATCGAAACGCTGGAGCTTCCCGAGGGTCGCCTCGACGCGCCCAAGCCCGCAGTTCAGAAGCCCGGCGACCTCCCCGAGGTCGCCGGCGAGGTATCCCGCCTCGTCGATCATATCGATGAGGTGCACGCCGATAATGCGGTCCGACGGGTCGGGGATGTCGATGTAGAGCTGGGCGAGAAGGTGATCCCTGAGGGTGGTTCCCTTGGCGATGGTCTGCTCCAGATTGTACACGGATTCCTCGAACCCGCCGCCGTCCCGACCGCCGAACGCCTGCGTTTCACCGGCCATCCCGTCGGCCGGGCGGTCATCGGTCCAGAGGTTCTCGTAATCGGTGTCGAGCGGCGCGTCCTGTTGGTCCGGCAGTGCTTCCGAGCCGAAAAGTTCCATGCTGTCCGGGACCTCGGAATCGGTCTCCGGCGCGCCCGGATCCGTCTCATAGGCTCCGTTCGCGGCCTCGTCCTCCTCGTCGCTTACGCCTTCATCCCTTTCCAGCAGGGGGTTCTGTTCCAGCTCCTGCTCGACATAGGCCGCGAGCTCCAGGTTGGACAATTGCAGCAGCTTGATCGCCTGCTGCAATTGCGGCGTCATGACCAGCGAGGCGGTCTGCCGCAGGCTCAATTGGGGTGACAGGGCCATTTCGCTTGCCGCCTAAAGGCTGAAGCGCTCCCCCAGATAGACGCGGCGGACCTCTTTGTGGGCGACGATCTCGGACGGCGC
>CBESNX010000126.1:0-5057 GCA_965531025.1 uncultured bacterium | reverse complement strand
CAACCGAGGGCGGCATAAGCTCTGTCCCGTCTTCCGGTTTGGCCGCGGGCATCACTTCGGGCTCGGCGCCGTCTCCAACGGTCACATAGGACCAGGCCTGCGCATCGGCGAACAGCGCGCGCAACACCCGATGGTTCAGCTTATGGCCCGAGCGCGCGCCCCTGAAATGCCCGAGCAGGAGCGCGCCGGCAAGATACAAATCACCGATGCAATCGAGGACCTTGTGGCGCACGAACTCATCCGCATAGCGCAGCCCGTCCTCGTTCAGCACGCCCTCGCCGCCGACGACGATCGCGTTATCCAGCGAGCCGCCGCGGATCAGGCCGGCGGAGCGCATCTCGGCCACATCATCCTCGAACCCGAAGGTACGGGCCCGGGACAGCTCGGACTTGAACGCCCCGTCGACGAGGTCGAAGAAAAATTCCTGCTGCCTCACCGCGGGGCTCGGAAAATCGATCTCAAACCCGACCGAGAAGCCCCGGCCGGGGGTCAACGAGGCCTGGTTGCCGCCTTCTTCGACGGAAACCCGTTTGCGGACCAAGATCATGCGGCGCGGGGCCTCCTGTTCCACGATGCCCGCGCATTCGATCAGGAACACGAACGGCGCGGCGCTGCCGTCCATGATCGGCACTTCCGGGCCGTTGATTTCGATCTCGGCGTTGTCGATGCCGCATCCGGCCAGCGCCGCCATCAGGTGCTCGACGGTGCTGACCGTAACGCCGCCTTCGTTCGTCAGTGTCGTGCACAGCCGCGATCCCGTGACGTTGCGGATGTGCGCGGCGATGACCGCTCCCGCCCCGGAAACGTCGGTGCGCTTGAAGACGATGCCGCTGTCCGGCTCGCCCGGGCGCAACGACATGGCCACCTTGGCGCCGGTGTGCAGGCCGGTGCCGGAGCAGCCGACCGAGTTCTTCAACGTTTTCTGTCGGATAATATCCCCCATCACCCCCCGCTACCGGCCTCCGGAATCCTCATGCAGGGTCTGGCTTTTTAACGGCCCTTTGGACGGAACGTCGCACGACAAATCCGGAAGCGATTGTTCCACGAACAGAACGCGTGCTCCAGGGAACGTGTAACAACATCCCCTGGAGCACTCAAATCACGATTTGTTACCAAATGTTACGCCATTACAGGGAATTACGGTCAATTCACCCCTCCTCGTTTCGCCTGGTTTCATCAGTTGGCCTGGCGGCGCAGGAAGGCGGGAATGTCGAGAAGATCTTCCTCGATTCCCGGCCGGTTGGGCGTGGCCGCCGATCCCGGCTCGCCGAGCTTGGGCCCTGCCGGCCTCAGGGCCGGTGCTGCCACGGCCCCAGGGCTTGGCCGCGCGCTCGGCGGCGCGCCGGTCCCGGGCGTGGCCTCGGGCGCAGGCTGGGCGGCGGGTTCCGGCGCCGAGTCCGCCGGCCTGTCAACCGCCTCGGCCTTGGCGTGGCGGGCGGCGCGGCCGGCGCGGGCCATCCTCTCGAACAGGTTCCCGCTCCGGCGCCGCTTCTTGCCTCGTTGCCCGCCGCCGTTGGCCATCGCCGCGGCGGCAAAGGGCTCGGCGGCGGCGGCCGCTTCGGATTGCGACTCGGACTCGGCGGGCGGCGGCGGAAGGAACGGCTCGTCCCCTTGCGCGTGGCTTGCCCCCTCGGGCGCCGCGGCCGGGGCGGCTTCTTGCGTCTGCACGTCGGGCGCCTCTTGGGTGGACGTCGCAACCGCCGCTCCCCGGGCTTGGGCGTCGCCGGGGTCTGAAGCGGCTTCATTCGCCGGTAAGATTTCCGGGATTTCAAGGCTCGGCTCGGCGGCCGGGCTTACCGCCTCCGGCGCCGCCCTGTCCGCTTCCTCGGGCAAGGCTTCGGGCCGGGCGCTGTTGGAAACCAGGCTCAGCACCGCGGCGCGCGACGCCGCCTGGGTCTCGGCGTCGATGCCGGTGGCGATCAGCGAAATCCGCATTCGGCCTTCGAGGCCTTCATCGAATGTCGAGCCGAAGATCATATTGGCGTCGGCGTCGACCTCGTCGCGGATGCGGTTGGCCGCCTCGTCCACCTCGAACAGCGTCATGTCGAGGCCGCCGGTGATGTTGATGAGGGCGCCGCGCGCCCCCTGCATCGAGATGTCCTCGAGCAGCGGGTTGGAAATCGCCTCCTCGGCCGCGTCCAGGGCGCGCTTGTCGCCCTCGGCTTCGCCGGTTCCCATCATCGCCCTGCCCATCTCGCTCATGACCTGGCGGATGTCGGCGAAGTCGAGGTTGATCAGGCCGGGCATGACCATGAGGTCGGTGACGCCGCGGACCCCGGAATAAAGCACGTGATCCGCCATCTTGAAGGCTTCGGCGAAGGTCGTTTGCTCGTTGGCGACCCGGAAGAGGTTCTGGTTGGGAATGATGATCAGGGTATCGACGTACAGTTGCAGCTCCTCGAGGCCGGCTTCTGCGACGCGCATGCGATTGAGCCCCTCGAACTGGAAGGGCTTGGTCACCACGCCGACGGTGAGAATGCCCTGTTCCCGCGCGGCGCGGGCGATCACCGGGGCGGCCCCGGTGCCGGTGCCCCCGCCCATGCCGGCGGTGATGAACACCATACTGGAGCCTTGGAGGTGCTCGATGATCTCGTCGATCGCTTCCTCGGCGGCGGCGCGGCCCACGTCGGGGCGGGATCCGGCGCCCAGGCCTTGGGTGATGTTGCGGCCCAACTGGATCTTGCGCTCGGCGACAGACACGGACAGGGCCTGGGCGTCGGTGTTGCACGCCACGAACTCGACGCCCTCCAACTGGCACTTAACCATGTTGTTGACCGCGTTGCCGCCGGCGCCGCCGACGCCGACCACGGCAATGCGGGGTTTCAGATCGGGCGCCTTCCTCGGCAATTTGAGGTTGATCGTCATGTTAGCCTCCGTGGGTTGTCAACGGATTTGTTGGCTGCCGCAGCGGCAGCTGAATGGTCCCTCGCCCCCATGGCGCGGTGCCGGGGCGGCGGGGGGGACGTCAAAAGTTTTCACGCAGCCATAGGCCGAAGCGGCCAAAGCGGCTGTTCGGCTCCTCCATTGCGCCGCGCGCCCGGAAGTCCAGGACTCCGGCCGGCGCCTCGGCGTGCGTCTTCATCGCATAAGTCAGAAGGCCGGCGCAGGTGGCGAAGGCCGGTCCAGCGGTGGCCTCGGCGAGACCTCTGATCCTGAGCGGCCGGCCTTGGCGCACCTGTTTGTCCAGCACCCGGGCCCCCAGCTCGGCGACGCCCTGCAACTGGCTGGCGCCGCCGCTGAGCACCACGCGGCGCCCGGCGATCTTGTCGAACCCGCTGCCCTCGAGGCGCGCGCGGATCAGCTCGAAGGTCTCCTCGATCCTCGGCCCGATGATGCTCACCGGGATGGCGCGCGGCACATGGTTGGGCTCGGCCCGCTCTTCTTCGCCGACGAGCGGCACGTCGATGATTTCCCTTTCGTCCGAGGGCGAGGAAATGGCGCTGCCATAAAGGGTCTTGATGCGCTCGGCGTGGACCAGCGGGGTGGTCAAGCCGCGGGCGATGTCGCTGGTGACATGGCTGCCGCCAACCGGCACGCTGTCGGCATGCACCAATTTGCCGTCGTAGAACACGGCGATGGACGTGGTGCCCCCGCCCATGTCGATGACGGTGGCGCCCAGATTCATCTCGTCCTCGACGAGGCAGGAGAGCCCCGCGGCATAGGACGAAACGACGAGCGATTCGACGTCGAGGTGACAGCGCGCCACACAGGTTCTCAGCGTGCGTACCGCGCTCGCGCTCGCGGTGAGCATGTGCATGTTGACTCCCAGGCGCTCGCCGGACATGCCCTTCGGGGCGCGAATCCCCCTGCTGCCGTTGATCGTGTAGGCCACGGGGATGCAGTGCACGAGTTCCCGTTCGGCGCTGACGTGCTGGGCGCGACCATGACCGAGGACGCGTCTGACATCCGCCTCGCCCACCTCGTGGCCGGCGATGGAAACCTCGAAGCTGCGGGTCTGGGAAGCCGGATTGCCGCCCGAGAGGTTGACGACGACCTTTCGGATGGTTTCGCCCGCCATCTGCTCGGCGGCGTGGACGGCGTTCAGGATCGAGGTCTCCGTCGCCTCCATGTCGACGATGGCGCCGCCGCGAACGCCGTCCGAGACCTGGTGCCCGATGCCGACGATTCTCAGGTTGTCCTCATCGTCCGCCCGCGCGATGAAGCAGCACATCTTGGTGGTGCCGACATCTAGCGCCGCGATCAGTCCGTTACGTGTCTTCGCCCTCACCTTCTTCACTTCGCTTCCTCATCCGGCCCGCGCCCGTCCGCTTGCTTCGAGGCGGTCGGGGGCGCGGGCTTGGCCGGCGTTACGTGTCCTCGCCGGCGGCGCGCCGCCGCCGGGCGTCGGGGGCGATCCGGACGACGAGCCGGTCCGGAATCCTGAGATCGATGATGTCGACGTCGCGAGCGAGCAGCCGCTGCCGGCGCTCCGCCTCCGCAAGCCGCGCCCACGCGCGGGCCACGCCCTGTTCCGGCAGGCGCACGTAAATCCCGTTATCGAGCCGCAGGTTCCAGCGCCGGCCGCCGACGCGGACCATCGCTTCCACGCGCTCATAAAGCGCGGGTTCCTTGCCCAGGATGACGAGGAGGGCCTGGGCGTGGGCCGGGGCGTCCTCGCCGACGATCACCGGCAGATGCGCGAAGCGCGCGAGAGAATGGTTCTGGATGATCACGCCCTGGCGGTCGACGAGCGCGAGCCTGCCCTTCCTTTGCCAAAGCGCCATGGGCGCGCGCTCCATCAGCGCCACCAGCACGGTGTCGGGCAGACGCCGTTCGACGGATGCCGTGTGCACCCAGGGCAGAGCCTCGAGCAGCGCCTTGGCCCGGTAGGGATCGAAGGCGAAGATCGGCTGGCCACGCTTGACCTTGAGCGCCGCGAGCACCTGTTCGCGGGAGGTTTCCCGGCGGCCTTGCAGCAGGACCTCGCGCACGGCAAAGCCCATTTGGACGGTGGCCGCGAGGGTTTGCGCGTAAGCCCATTCGGCGGCGGCCTCGAACCATCCCGAGCGCCACAACCAGGTGGGCCCGCCGAGCAACACGGCAAGGGCGAGGCCGGC
>CBESNX010000125.1:0-5113 GCA_965531025.1 uncultured bacterium | reverse complement strand
GCGATGGCGACCTGTCTGTCCGACGCGGTCAACTGCAGCGCGGGGACGTTCTAGGTCATTGGGACAGGGGCAACAAGGGAGGCCCGGCGGCTTGCGCCGCCGGGCCTCCCCTATGCTTTCCGCGCATCCACCCACCCCGGGTTTACGGTCCACTCAAGGCATTGCGGGGGTGGCGGTCGGAGCGGCCGAGACAGGAACGCCGCATTCTCGGGGTTGTTGCGATCATCGGCCGAGCTGCCAGGCAAGCTACGGTGCGGAATTTGTTGCGAGGCCGGCCGGCGCTCTCCACCCCGGCCTTGGCACTTCGCAAGGATGCGCATCGCCGAGCTGAAAAGCATCCGGGGATCGACGCCCGATCCATTCCTCTTCCGCCGGCGGGGGGCCATGGCCGCTGAGACATTAACAGGCGGCGCGGCTTTGGGACTGGCGGCAATGCGCCCGCTTGTCTTGCCGCACCCTTTGGGGGAGACTGCAAACGTGTTCCGGGTCCAGCGGCAGGCTTCAACATGACCTCGAGAATGCTCGCCGAGAACCAAGGTACGGGGCGGTTTCTTCCATACCTCCTGTTTTTCGGCGTGTGTCTTGCCCTTCAGGGCGGCCTGGTCGTCTCCAACGTCTTGCCCGTGCTGGACGGTCAGCTGTTGGGGACCGACGGCTATATGCGCCTCGTCCGCGTAACCGAGCTTCATGAAACGGGCGCATGGTTCGACGGCCGCGTGGCGCGCAGCAACGCACCCTATGGGGAGGTCTTGCACTGGACCCGCCCCTTGGATGTCTTGCTGCTGGCCGGCGCTTGGGCTCTGAAGCCCTTCTTCGGTTTCAAGAGCGGCCTTTATTGGTCCGGCGCGCTGGTCTCGCCGATGCTTTGGGCGCTCGCCTGCCTCGCCTTTGCCTGGGCGTCGGAGCCTTTCTTCGCCCGCGACCGCCGCTCACTTGCGATGATCGCGTTTCTCGTGCAACCTGCCGTGATCGCCTATTCGCTCGCGGGGCGCGCCGATCATCACGCGCTCATCCTCCTGATTTTCGTCGTCTCGCTCGGCCTCACCGTGCGCGTGTTGTCGCGCCCTTACCGTGCCGGCTTGGCCATCGCCGCCGGCGCCGCGGCGGGGCTCGGCATTTGGGTCAGTGTCGAATTTCTGGCGGCTCTCGCCGTCGCCTTCGCCGCAACGTCGCTCGCATGGGTGCTCTCGGGCGGCGACGGCGCGCGCAAGAACCTGGCCTACGCCCTCGGTCTCGCCGCCATGCTTGCGCTTGCGCTCGTCGCCGAACGCCCGCTGGGACAGCTCCTCGTCGAGGAATACGATCGCGTCTCGCTCGTCCACCTCGCGGTGGCGCTGCTTGCGCTGGGTTTCTGGGGCGGCGTGCGGTTGATTGAAAGGCGCGGTGACCGCCCCCGCGGCGCGCCCGGCCGGCTCATCGTCGCGGCGCTCGGCGCCGCCGCGGCGGGCGCGGTTCTCGTCATCACCTATCCGAAATTCATGGCCGGACCGGCGGTCGACGTCGACCCGCGAATCGCGGCCATATGGCTGGCCAGGGCGAGTGAGATGCAGCCGTTGTTGACCACCGAGGCCTACGATCCCGCGCGGCTTCTGTTCTACCTGGGCCCCGCCCTGGTCTGTGTGCCGTTTCTGCTTTGGTTAATGGCGTACGAGCGGCACAGCCCGGTCTGGATCGGTTGGCTCTATGCAGGCATGGCCCTCGCCCTCTTCTTGCCATTGGCGATGTACCGCGTTCGGTTTGCAATTTATGCAGAAGTTCTGCTGACGGTGGTGCTGGTCGACCTTTTGGCCCGGATGCGGGACCGGCCGGGATGGAATTCCCGCCAATGGACGGGTCTGCTGGCGCGCGCCCTGGCCTCGGCAGGCTTGCTGGTGGGCTTCTACGCCGCCGGGTTGGTGCTGCACCGGGTCGAGCATTCCGCGGCCGATGCGCCGGCCCAGGCCGCTTGCCGCTTGAGCGCCATGGCGCCCTACCTGAACCAGCCTCGTGGCTTGGGGCGGCGGGCGCACACCATCGTCGCGAGGATCGATTTCGGGCCCGAGCTGCTCTATCGCACGGACCACGCCGTCGTCGGGACACCGTATCATCGCAACCGCGGAATCCTCGACACCTATCGCATACTGACCGCGACCGACGACAGCTTGAGCCGGAGCCTCGTTGATCGGCGCGGCGTCGACCTGATCCTGCTGTGTCCCAACCGGGACGAGAAGGTCTTTTTCGCCACGACCTCAGGCGATGCCACACTCTACCGTCGCCTCATCGACGGCCGGATCCCCGCCTGGCTGCGCGCGGTGGAGCTGCCGCCGGAGCTCGCGCCTGCCTTCCGACTGTATGAGGTGATCCGGTGACGCGGGGGGCGCTCCGGCGCGGCCGCTCCGCGCAGCGCGCGAGTTCGGCGCCGCGCATGGCGCACGCGACCATCATCCAACAGGCGTTTCCTGATTCCCGGGTGCTCCGGGAGCGGGTGATGCCAGCAAGGGATGGTGTCGCCCTGAGAGCTGTGGTAACAGACGAGTCGATCGGCAAGGCGGTGGACTCGGTCTCCAACCGCAAGAGGCTTGACGTTTCGGCCCTTGGGTTCGGTATCCGACCCTGTTGGTGATGGCGATGTCCGATTTGCAACGCAGGTCCGGTGAGCACGATCCGGGGGCATGCGAATTAACCATCGTGATGCCCTGCCTCAACGAGGCGGAAACCATCGGGATCTGCGTCAAAAAGGCCAAAGGCTATCTCGAGCGCCGCAAGATCGACGGGGAGGTGCTGGTCGCCGACAACGGCAGCACCGACGACTCCCCGGCGATCGCCGAAAGCCTCGGCGCGCGCGTCGTAAAGGTGCCCGAGCGAGGCTATGGCGGCGCCCTGCTGGGCGGCATCGCGGCGGCCCGCGGCCGCTACGTGATCATGGGCGATGCCGACGACAGTTACGATTTCACGGCGCTCGACCTTTTCATCGACAAGTTGCGTGAAGGCTGTGAGCTGGTCGTGGGCAACCGCTTCAAGGGCGGAATCAGGCCGGGCGCGATGCCGCCGCTGCACAGGTATCTTGGCAACCCCGTACTGACCGCCATCGGCCGGCGGTTCTTCGGCAGCAAGATCGGTGATTTCCACTGCGGGCTGCGCGGTTTCAACCGCGAAGCCATCCGGCGGCTGAACCTGACCACCACCGGCATGGAGTTCGCCAGCGAGATGGTGGTGAAGGCCACACTGCAAAAACTGCGGATCGCCGAGGTGCCGACCACGCTCTCGCCGGACGGGCGGACGCGGCCGTCACATCTTCGCAGCTGGCGCGACGGTTGGCGCCATTTGCGTTTCCTGCTTCTGTTCAGCCCGCGCTGGCTGTTTCTTTATCCGGGCGGCCTGTTGACGCTTGCGGGCATCGCTTCCATGCTTTGGCTGTTGCCGGGACCGCGCACGGTCGGCGGCCTCACGCTCGACGTGCATACCCTTGTTTACAGCGCGGCGGCCATCGTTTGCGGCTTTCAGTCGGTGGCGTTTTCCGTCATCGCCAAGGTGTTCGCGATCAACGCGAAGCTCCTGCCCGAGGATCGGCGCATAGACAAATTCGTCGATCTGCTGAGCCTGGAGGTCGGCATCGGCGTCGGCTTGGTGTTGCTGATCGGCGGGCTGGTCGCGTCGATGTACGCTTTCGGTGCATGGGGCGGCGCTTCCTTCGGCCCACTGGACCCCACGGTCGCGATGCGCGTCGTCATCCCGGCGGCAACCGCGGTGATAGTGGGATTGCAGATCATTTTCGCGAGCTTCTTTCTCAGCATCCTCGGGTTGAAACGACGATGAGCCTTATCGCTTGGCTGCATCGCCGTTTTGTGTTTTTGCGCCGCATACGGGTGTTGGCCGCGCTTCTTGCAGAAATGCTGCCGAGCGACGCCAAGATACTTGATGTTGGCTGCGGTGACGGTTTGCTCGCCCGGCGGATCGCGGAGCGGCGGCCGGACGTCGCGATTTCCGGTATCGACGTTATGTTGCGTCCGGAATCTCATGTTGCGGTGGCGCAATTCAACGGTACGACCATCCCCTTCGAAGATGACAGCTTTGACGTGGTGATGTTCATTGATGTGCTGCACCATACCGATGACCCCGAGGCGCTCCTGCGTGAGGCGCGCCGGGTGGCGCGAAGGGCCGTGCTGCTGAAGGATCATACCCGCGACGGTGTCCTGGCCGGCCCTACTTTGCGATTCATGGATTGGTTTGGCAACGCGCCACATGGCGTCGTGCTGCCCTACAACTTTTGGCCCGAGGGGCGGTGGCGGGAAGCTTTCGAGCATGTCGGTCTTATTCCGACGGCGTGGAACAGCCGGTTACACATCTATCCGGCTCCGGGAAGCTGGTTTTTTGACCGGTCCCTCCATTTCATTGCCCGGCTCGAATTTGCTTGAGTGGCGGGCCGCACCGCTTGTTCAGTGCCATTCGGCGACCGACGGAGCGGTGGAACGGCAGAGCCCGCGCCGCCGGGTGGCACCAGGACGCCGGCCATCGGCTGCGGTATTGGTTTGTCCGGCCGGCGCGGAGAAGAAGAGAGTATGGCCATGACCGCTACGGCGCGAGCGCAAATAAGGAAACTCATTCATGTGATCCCGCTTGGCAAATCGTTGGCGCGCGCCCTCCTTTCGCTCACATTCACCAGCTCGCCCGAGTATTGGGAGAAGCGCTACGCGAAAGGAGGTCATTCCGGGATCGGCTCGTATGATGAACGCGCCGAATTCAAGGCCAGGGTTCTGCAAGAACTTATTTCCGAAAACGGTATCCGAAGCCTTATTGATTTTGGCTGCGGCGACGGTCATCAGATCAGCCTCATAGATGTGGAAAACTATGTGGGATTGGATGTATCGCGCACCGCAATGGATATTTGCCGGAAAAGTTCAAAAATGATCCGTCAAAGAAATTCTATGTCTTTCGAACCATGGATCGTTTCGAGAGTCTTGCGATAGACAAAGCCGATATGGCGATTTCGTTGGACGTTTTATTTCACTTGGTGGAAGATGAAATATTCGAAAGCTACGTCAGGAACCTTTTTTCTTCGGCGCAGCGTTTCGTGGTGATTTATTCATCTAACTTTGATCAGTATACGGAAAGTCCCCATGTTCGTCATAGAGAG
>CBESNX010000124.1:0-5132 GCA_965531025.1 uncultured bacterium | reverse complement strand
GCTAATGTGCGGCATGGTCCAGGTGCAAACAACGCTGGTAGCGCGCCCCCGCAACCATTTTGAGGGACCGTGGCGCCGCGTAAGCCCGAAAAATCCCCCGGAGGGATAGCCTGCTAGGTCAATGACTTAGAGGGCTTTGTCTTTTTGCGGAGCGCAGCGTATTGGTTGCGTGGAATCACCATGGAATCATGCGGGCGTGAGATCTCGCGAAGCTCGCACCTACGAACTTGACGAGTAGGTCGCTTTCCGTTAACTCATTATTGCCTCGTCACAGAACTGTCACAAAAAAAACCGTGCGGGGCGTCCGCGGCCCGGTCGGGCCGCTGTGAACCGGCCCTGTTTTTTTTGCGCTCCGACGTACGCGGCTTTTTCGCTCGAAGGTCGCCGGACCGGTTCGCAGGTGCCGGACAGCCGAGAGGTCGTGCTCTGAGGGGAGGTCGAAACCAGAGATGGGCAAAATCAGGGTGGCTATCGCGGGCATGGGAAACTGCGCCAGTTCTTTGGTTCAAGGCATCGAATACTACAAGCGGCCGACTTCGCGAGTTCGTAACGGGCTGATGCATCCCGACATTGGGGGCTGGTCGCCGGGGGACCTGGAGATCGTCGTGGCGTTCGACGTGGACCGCCGCAAGGTCGGCAGGCCCGTCGAAGAAGCGATTTTCGCGAAGCCCAACTGCACCATGGTGTTCCAGCCGGACATTCCCGCGACCGGCGTGACCGTGAAGATGGGGCCGATCCTCGACGGCATCGCGCCCCACATGGACGATTATCCCGAGGACGAGTCCTTCCGCCCGGCGGACGAGGAGCCCCTCGACGTCGCCGAGGCGCTGCGCGCTTCCGGCGCGGAAGTCCTCGTCTGCTACCTGCCCGTGGGCTCCGAGCAGGCGGTACGGCACTATGCCCAGGTCTGCCTCGACGCGGGCGTCGCCATGATCAACTGCGTGCCGGTGTTCATCGCCTCCAATCCCGAGTGGGCGGAGCGGTTCCGCGCTGCGGGGCTGCCCATCGTCGGCGACGACATCAAGAGCCAGGTCGGCGCGACCATCGTGCACCGAACTCTGACGCGCCTGTTCGGCGATCGCGGCTATTCACTCGACCGCACCTACCAGCTGAACACGGGTGGCAACACCGACTTCCTCAACATGCTGGCGATGGACCGGCTCAAGTCGAAGAAGACCTCGAAGACGGAGTCCGTCCAGTCGCAGCTGGATGAGCGGCTTGTTGCCCGCAACATCCATATCGGCCCGTCGGACTACGTGCCCTGGCAGGGCGACAACAAGGTCTGTTTCATCCGCATGGAGGGGCAGGGCTTCGGCGGCGCGCCGATCGAGTTGGAGCTCAGGCTGTCGGTGCAGGATTCGCCTAACAGCGCGGGTGTGGTGATCGACGCGGTACGCTGCGCGAAGCTCGCGCTCGACAGTGGGACCGCGGGTCCGCTCGAGGCGGTCTCCGCATACTACATGAAGAGCCCGCCCCGGCAGATGCGGGACTCCGTCGCCCGCGAGGAGTGCGAGGCGTTTATTCGGGGAGACATCGTCAGGATGGACGCCGCGTCATCGTCCGACGAGGCGGTTGCTGTGGAGTGAGAGTGTTCCCCTGAATGTTCGGGTGGGGGAGGAACGGCCTTTTCCCTGCGGGCGGGGCGTCTTCGATCGCAGAGGAGCCCTGGCTCTACCGTCTGTTGGCGCTTGACTCAGTTGCCAGAACGGCGGCTGCGACAGCCGACCGGGGGGCCCGAAGGCCGCAACGTCAAGGGCCACCTCGTCAGAGCGTTCGACCGCGCCGGCGACGGCCTCACTCGCGGCAACGTCATCGTCGTCGCGGCGCCCGGCGTTGCGGCGGCCATGCGGCGAGTGAGCGGATTCGGCTGAGGCAAAACCTCCCTGCTGGTTTCCCTTTGACGCCCGTTGGCTCCACGGGTGCTTGCTTCTTGGCGGCGCGAGAGAGATCGATTCCACCCGGCCGCACGCCTCGATCCCGCATCATTCCTTGCTGCGGATCGCGTCTTCGCGGCGCGACGCCACGATCCGTCCGGCCGCCCAAATTGCCAGCCAAAGCACCACCGCGCCCGCCGCGAGCGCGACCCAGGCCCACCACGAAATGCTTGTCATCCGGTCGCCCAAAACCACCATGAGCGCCGTCAGCGGCAGGATGCCCACCCCCGTCGCCCAAGCGAAGGTCAGCCAGGACATGTTCGTGAGGCCTGCGGCGTAATTGATGAGATTGAAGGCGATGACGGGTATCAATCTGCTCACCAGCAACGTATTGGCGCCCTGCTTCTCGGTCAAGTCGTCGAGCTTTCTCCGGTATCTCTCGCGCAGCACGCCCTCAACGAAAGGCCGCCCCAGCCAACGGGCCAGGCCAAACGACAGCAGCGCCCCCAGCATCGCGCCCGTCCAGGTGAGGGCCGTGCCCCAATATGGGCCGTAGCTCAGGCCTGCCGCGAGGGCGACGAACTCGGCCGGGAAGGGGACAAAGGAATGGACGACCATGAGTCCGATGGTCGCGGCCATGCCCCACACGCCCCACGACCGAATGAGCTCGGCCACGGGCTCCACGGAGAGCTCGAAGCCCGGAACCGGCATCTCGGCGACGAGCGCATACCCCCACGTGACGCCGGTCGCGACAATGAGGGTTGCGCCGATGAGCAGTACGATCTTTAGTTTCGGGGACCGCCGGGGCCTGGATTCGGGTTCGAGATCGGCCATGGAGCCCCGGCTCATGCAGCGCCCTGGCGGCGGAGGCCGGTCCCGATCACGCTGAGCATGCGCTTGACGCCCATTGGTTGCATGGGCGGCTCTCGTTGAGTCCACTGGGACTTTCAGTCTACGGCAAATTCCCGCACCCGACAAACGCCCCGTGCCCGGGGGTACGGGGCGGCGGATGCCCGTCCGCGAGATTTGCGGCCTAATCGAAGGCGCCCATGACCTGTTGGTCGTAGTCGATCACCGACCCCGTCATGACACCGGAGGCCGGGCCGAGCAGAAAGAGACAGAGGCGCGCCACATCCTCGACGTGAATGAGCCGCCCGAAGGGCAGCGCCGCCTCGCCCTTTTCGCGCCACTCCTCGGGCTGGCCTTCCCGGCGTTGGACCTTGTGCTCGTTCGGCGTGTCGGTCCAACCGAGGTTGATGCCGTTGACGCGGATGCGATCGAAGCGCACGGAGTAGGCGACGTTCTTGGTGAGAACCGCGAGCGCGCCCTTCGAGGCGGAATAAGCCGTCAGCTTCGGCTGCCCGCCGTGGGCCGACATGGTGATGATGTTGACGATGCTGCCGGGGGCGCCGTCGCGCTTCATCAACCTGATGGCGTCCTGCATCAGCAGGAACGGCGCGCGCAGGTTGACCGCGAACATGCGGTCCCACAACTCGACGGTCGTGTCCTCGATCGTGCCGCGGTCCGTGAGTCCGGCGGCGTTGACGACCCCGTCGATGCGCCCGAAGCTTTTGTCGCAGGCGGCAACCACGCTGCGGCAGTCCTCGGCCTTCTCCAGATCGGCCTCGACAAACTCGGCCGCGGCGCCTGCCGCCGCGATGGCCCGCTTGACCCGGGCGCCGTTCTCGGTGTTGCGGCCGCAGATCGTGACGCCCGCCGCTCCGGCGCGGGCAAGCGCCAGCGCGACCGCCTCGCCGACGCCCTGAGTGCCGCCGGTGACGGCGTAGATGCGACCCGAGAATCCGTTGTCCGACTCACTCATCCCCGCTCCTCCAACTCACCCCGCGCGCGTCCGCGCGAGGTTTCGAAGAGCCACATCGGATTCACTGCAATAACAGAAACGGGATTTACCGCAATAGCGGAATGCGTATTGCATGGTCGCATAAGGACGAACATCCCCAAACGCTTCGGAGTCTCGCGCGTAGACCCTGGAGGGTAACGAGGACGCGCCGCGGGCGTTGCCCCTCGAGACCAAGGACTTCGTCCCGCCGGAAACGATTTGCATCGCCGGCGCGGTTCGCCCGGATTCAGAAGTCCTCGTAATCTTCCATCCGCCGTTCACCGGCATCGCACGGCGGCGCGATGCGGAACGCCGCGGGCCGTGGCCGGAGCGAAGACGCCCGAGACACGCCTGGCGCCCTGTTAGGCCGTGCGTCGGCGGCGTGGTCCGGCGTCACGGGATGCGTGGGGGCCCTCCCCGTCCCCGCGGCGGTCGCCGCCGGTGCCGCGGGAACTTCGCCCGCGATCTCGAGAATGAGCTTCCTCAGGATGGCCGAGGAGAAGTCCTTGAACTCGTTGGCGACGACGATGAACGCGCCGGGCCCGCCGATGACGCAGTCCCGATAATAAAGATCGAGATTCGGCATGCTCGGCCAGCCCCACCGACTCGGCCGGCCATTAACGATTGGCAGGCCGTTGATCGTGACGCCCGCGGCGACCGCCACATCCCGCGCCTCGGTGACGGGCGGGCCCCAATTGTTCGGTCCGTCGCCGGATATGTCGATGACCCTCCGCGTACCGTCGAAGTCATTGCGGGCGAAATACGGCACGGCGAAAATGAGGGCCTCGCTGATCGCCGTCCTGCGGGCGGTCTCGGGCGGCGCCTCGGCAAGCTTCGAAGCGAAGACACGCGCGCTGGCCGAATCGCTAACGAGCGTCCAGCCGGCGATGATCTTCACGTGTTCGAACCCCGCCCACTCATAATAGGCGACCGCAATGCGGCCCAGGTAACCGGACCGGATCGCCTGAATGACCCTCGGGTGCCGGAAAGCGGCGATGTAGCCCTCGCGCTGGAGCCTTGCCTCCTCATCGTCGATGCTGCCCGAGACGTCGACGGCGAGGACGAGTTCGAGGTCAACCGCCTCCGCCGCCCTGGACACGGCGGGCTGCCCCGCGCAGACAAGGACGACAGCCAAGATCAGCGCCCGGAATCCATACGGCTTACTCAACGGCTTACGCATCGAAATGGCCCCTTGATCGGCCGTGATTCCACCCCCCGCGGCTGGCGGCTTCAAGTCGAAACCGCCGCCTCGCGCGGCCCGCGGAGAACCTGCTCCGGGGCGTGTCGCTCGCGCGCCAGCCGCCGCTAAAGGCGGGCGGCGGCTACCGCCTGCGTCAGCCCCTCGCGGCCCATGCGGGCGTAAGTCAGGGGATGGGCCTTGGCCGGGTCCTGTTCGGCCTCGACCACCAGCCAGCCGC
>CBESNX010000123.1:0-5136 GCA_965531025.1 uncultured bacterium | reverse complement strand
CCAGCGCGTGCCGCAGACCGAGGCGGGCGGGCGCATTCACACCTCGGCGGCGACGATCGCGGTGCTGCCGGAGGCCAAGGAAGTGGACGTTGAGATCGATGAGAAGGACCTGCGCATCGACGTTTTCCGGGCGTCCGGTCCGGGCGGGCAGTCGGTCAACACCACCGACAGCGCCGTGCGCATCACCCATGTCCCCACTGGCATCGTGGTCCGGCAACAGGACGAGAAATCCCAGCACAAGAACAAGGCCAAGGCGATGAAAGTGCTGCGCGCGCGGCTCTATGATTTCAAGCGCGGCGAACGGGACGCCGCACGGGCGGCCCGGCGCAAGAGCCTGGTGGGCTCGGGCGACCGGTCGGAGCGCATTCGCACCTACAACTTCCCGCAAGGCCGGGTCAGCGACCACCGCATCAACCTCACCCTTTACAAGATCGACAAAGTGATGGAGGGCGTGGCCCTGGACGAGATCGTCGAAGCGCTGCTCGCCGAGGATGAGGCGAGCCGGCTGGCGGAGCTCGCATGAGGGACGGGACCACGATAGGGGCCGAGATCGACCGGGCGGCACGGCGGTTGAGCGCGGCCGGAATAACCGGGGCGTGGGCCGAGGCCCGCCTGCTCGCCGGCTCGGCGCTGGCCCTCGCGAAGGAGACGGTGCTGGCCTTTCCCGAGCGCACGGTCACGCCGGCCGAGCGCGCGCGTCTGCACGATCTCGTGCGCCGCCGCGCCCGCCGCGAGCCCATCGCCCGTATTCTCGGCGTGCGGGAATTCTGGAGCCTTCCCTTCCGCGTCACGGCGGACACCCTCATCCCCCGGCCCGAGTCCGAGGCGGTTGTCGAGGCCGCGCTCGAGACGATTGCGGACCGGAATGAGGCGCTTCGGGTGCTCGATCTCGGCACCGGCACGGGGTGCCTGTTGCTGGCTCTCCTGAGCGAGCTTCCCAATGCGACCGGACTTGGCGTCGACGGAAGTGAAGGGGCCTTGGATGTGGCGAGGGCCAACGCCAAGGCCCTCGGCCTTGCGCCGCGCGCCGAATTCCGGTCAGGCGATTGGGGCAAGGGCCTCGAAGGCGGCTTCGACCTCATCCTCGCCAACCCCCCTTACATTGCCGACGCAAAGATCGACAACCTTCAGCCGGAAGTCGCGAAGTTCGAGCCGTACCTTGCGCTCGCGGGCGGGCATGACGGGCTCGCGTGCTTCCGGGCGATCGCCGCGGAGCTTGCGCGCCTTGTGGCGCCGGGCGGGCGGGTCGTGCTCGAGTTTGGCGAAGGCCAGGCGTGCGCGGTCGCCGCCATCCTTGCCGGCCGGCGGCTGGATGTCGCCGGGCTCAGTTACGATCTTGCCGGCCATCCCCGTTGCATTGTTGCAAGCAAGCGCGAAAATTAACCTTAAGGTAACCTTCCAGTGAAAAAAATGGTTGGAAATAATTGCATTCCCGTCTAGGCTTTCGGGGAGCGTCGAAGAGAATGGCTCTTCGCTCTCGGATCCCGATAGTTTATCCGCCCGAACATCGTCCGCGACCCGCCGCGCGGATTTCGGACAACTCGGCGAGCGGGATTTTGTGAGTTAACATCGGTTGCGATCCATAAAGGGTATGAGACAGGGCTTCAACTCCAGGCGTTCGCGCAGCCGCAACGGGCGAAGGCAGCACGCGCCGCCGAAACAACATACTTTCGACAGCAACGGTCCTGAGGTCAAAGTCCGCGGCACGGCAAGCCAGGTGTTGGAGAAATACCTGGCCTTAGCGCGCGATGCCACGGCGACCGGCGACCGCGTCGCCGCCGAGAGCTATTATCAGCACGCCGAGCACTATTACCGCGTGCTCAATGGCGACGGCGGCGGCAATGGCAGCGGGGGCGGCGCCACTTCCCGGACCAATGGCGATGCCGCTAACGGCGGCATCCGCGGCAACGCGGGAACCTCGGCCGGGGAGAAGACCGGCGAACGGACGACCGCGCCGGACCAGGCCGCGTCCGAGGGGGACACGACCGATCCGGAAGAGAAGGCATCCGCTTAGCCGTCTGCCAGGGCCGCAAGCCGGAAGGGGCACCCAAAAAAGTAATACTTTTTTGGGACCCGAGGCCCGTCCCAACCCCGCGAAACCACGCGATGAGGGCGCCTCGAGCCCATGTCTTGGCCCCTTGCGCCGCCGCGAAGTCACCCCATATAAACACCTAAGTCCATAGAAACTTTGAGTTTTTTCGTCCTCGCGCCATAAACGGTTGCTGGGTGGGCGGGGGCGGGTCGATCGGTAACGGAGCACTGTCCAATGGAGTTCGAGAAATACACGGAACGCTCGCGCGGCTTCATTCATGCGGCCCAGTCACTGGCGGTGGGGATGGGCCACCAGCAGCTCAAACCCGAGCACCTCCTCAAGGTCCTGCTGGAGGATGCGGAGGGGCTGGCGAGCAATCTCATCGCGGCGGCCGGGGGCGATGCGGCGACCGCGTTGCGGGCGCTGGACGCCGAGCTTGCGAAGCAGCCCAAGGTCGAGGGGTCCGGCGCCGGCCAGGTCTATCTCGCGCCCGAGACCGCGCGCCTGCTCGAGGCCGCCGAGCGGCTGGCCGAGAAGGCCGGCGACGGTTTCGTGACCGCCGAGCGCATTCTGCTCGCCTGTGTCATGGCGAGCGGTACGCCGGCGGCGCGCATCCTCGCCGACGCCGGGGTGACGGCCCGGAACCTGAACAGGGCCATCGAGGAGCTGCGCAAGGGGCGCAAGGCCGACAGCCCCACTTCGGAGGACACTTACGACGCGCTGAAGAAATACGCCCAGGATCTGACCGCGATGGCGCGCGAGGGTAGGCTCGACCCCGTGATCGGGCGCGACGAGGAGATCCGACGCACCATCCAGGTTCTGTCCCGGCGGACCAAGAACAATCCCGTCTTGATCGGCGAGCCCGGCGTGGGCAAGACGGCCATCGTCGAGGGGTTGGCGCAACGCATCGTCAACGGCGACGTCCCGGAAAGCCTTAAACAGAAGCGCCTCCTCGTGCTCGATCTCGGCGCGCTGATCGCCGGGGCCAAGTTCCGCGGCGAGTTCGAGGAAAGGCTCAAGGCCGTCCTCCAGGAGATTTCCGCCGCCGAGGGCGAGGTGATCATGTTCATCGACGAGATGCACGCCCTTGTCGGCGCCGGCGCCGCGGAAGGCGCCATGGACGCCTCCAACATGCTCAAACCGGCGCTTGCGCGCGGCGAGCTGCACTGTGTCGGCGCCACCACGTTGGACGAGTACCGCAAGCATATCGAGAAGGACGCGGCGCTGGCGCGCCGCTTCCAGCCGGTCTACATCGCCGAGCCCACCGTCGCGGACACGATCTCCATCCTCAGGGGGCTCAAGGAGAAATACGAGCTGCACCACGGGGTGCGCATCACCGACGGCGCGCTGGTCGCGGCGGCGACGCTGGCGAACCGCTACATCAGCGACCGTTTCCTGCCCGACAAGGCCATCGACCTGGTGGACGAGGCGGCGAGCCGCTTGCGCATGGAGGTGGATTCGAAGCCCGACGAAATCGACGAGCTGGACCGGCGCATCATCCAGCTCAAGATCGAGCGCGAGGCCCTGAGGAAGGAAAGCGACCAGGCCACCAGGGACCGCCTGAAGAAGCTCGAGAAGGAGCTCAAGGAGCTGGAGAAACAGTCGGCCGACCTGACCGCCGTCTGGCAGGCGGAGAAGCAAAAGCTGGCCGGGGCGCAAAAGCTCAAGGAGCAGCTGGATCAGGCGCGAAGCGAGCTCGAGATCGTCCAGCGCGAGGGCGATCTCACGCGCGCCGGTGAGTTGATGTACGGCGTGATTCCCGGGCTCGAGAAGAAGCTCGCGGAGTCCGAGAAGGCCAAGGCCGGCCGCATGCTGACCGAAGAGGTGACCGATGAGGCCATCGCCACCATCGTCTCGCGCTGGACCGGGGTTCCCGTGGACAAGATGCTGGAGGGCGAGCGGGGCAAGCTCTTGCGCATGGAGGAAAACCTGGGCCTAAGGGTGGTGGGCCAGGAAGAGGCGATCACCGCGGTCGCCAATGCCGTGCGCCGCGCCCGGGCCGGCCTTCAGGATTCCCGCCGGCCGATCGGCTCGTTCATTTTCCTGGGCCCCACCGGCGTAGGCAAGACGGAGCTTTGCAAGGCACTCGCCGAATTCCTGTTCGATGACGAGGCCGCCTTGATCCGCATCGACATGTCGGAGTACATGGAGAAGCACTCGGTGGCGCGCTTGATCGGCGCGCCCCCCGGTTATGTCGGCTATGACGAAGGAGGCGCCCTGACGGAAGCGGTGCGCCGCCGGCCCTATCAGGTGATCTTGTTCGACGAGATCGAAAAGGCCCACCCGGACGTCTTCAACGTCTTGCTCCAGGTGCTGGATGACGGGCGGCTGACCGACGGCCACGGCCGCACCGTGGACTTCCGCAACACCCTGATCGTGCTGACCTCGAACCTGGGCAGCGACATTTTCGCCGCCCAGGCCGACGGCGCGGACACCTCCGCGATCCGCGATCGGATCATGGAGGTCGTGAATGCCGCGTTCCGCCCCGAATTCCTCAACCGCCTCGATGAAATCCTGCTGTTCGACCGTCTGAGCCGCGAGCACATGAGAAGGATCGTCGACATCCAGCTCGGCCACTTGCGCGACATGCTTGCCGAACGCAAGATCACGCTCGAGCTCGATGAAAGCGCGCGCGGCTGGCTCGCCAACGCCGGCTATGATCCCGTCTACGGCGCACGGCCCTTGAAGCGCGCGATCCAGCGGAACCTGCAGAACCCTCTCGCGAGCTTGCTGCTCGAGGGCAGGATCGCCGACGGCGAGAGCGTCAAGGTCACGTCCGGCGAGGGCGGGCTTGCGATCAACGACATCGAGGCCAAGGCGGCGTGAGGGACGCCGCCGGCGCTGCATCCAACGCTTCGTTCCCCTTGATCCCCGCAGGCCGCCGCTTCGTGCTCATTTCGGGGGTCCGGAAAGCCCTTGGAAAAAGGTCGCGGCGAAACGGGAGGGCCGGCGGAATCGTGAAAAAACCTCCTTCTCAGACGGATTTCCGACGTTCCAGGGACGCTGCTGAGGCGGCGGAGGATTAGGGTGGGCCGTAGCTGTCGAGTTGCGGCTCTTTGTTTTACGGGTGTTTTACGGGTTGGCAGGGATGAGCGGCACGCAGG
>CBESNX010000122.1:0-5176 GCA_965531025.1 uncultured bacterium | reverse complement strand
ACAACTACTTCGCCTTCTACTGCGACGCCATGGAGGTGTCGCTGCGCGGCGGCGCGTGGGACGACGTGGATCGCCTTGCCGCGGCGCTGGCCGAGTATGCGCGGCCGGAGCCCCTGCCCTGGGCCGACTTCTTCGTGGCGCGGGGCCGCGCGCTGGCCGCGCACGGCCGCGGACGGCGCGACGAGGAAACCATGGAGACGCTGGCCCGGCTCAAGTCGGAAGCCGAACGCGTCGGCCTGCTCGGCGCCGCCCCGGCCATCGAGCGGGCGTTGGTCGCGGCCTGACTCCGGTGTCCGGCGCTTATCGCGAGCCGACGCCTGCGCTGCGGCGCCCTCATGGGCAACCGGGCGCGCCGCGCGGACGGCGGTTATTGCCCGCGGGCTTGTGGGGTTTCCGGTTGAGAAGGTGACGGGGAGGAAAAGTGGCGGGTTACCGCATCGGCGTTCTGCTTGGCGACGACATCGGCCCCGAGGTCGTGCCCGAGGCGGTGCGCGTGGCGAAGGCGGCGCTCAAAGCCGCGGGCGTCGATGTCGCGTGGATCGACGTGCCGATCGGGCGGGCGGCCTACGATACCCTGGGCAACACCCTGCCCGAGGGCACGCTCGAGCGGCTTGCGGAGCTCGACGGCTGGGTGCTCGGCCCCATCGGGCACCGGGCCTATCCCCGGGAGCCGAACGCGCTCAACCCGCACCCGGTCATCCGCAGGCACTTCGACCTTTATGCCAACATCCGCCCCGCGTACTCCCATGCGAACGTCTCCTGTCTGCATAAGGACGTCGACCTGGTGATCGTGCGCGAAAACAACGAAGGGTTCCAGCCCGACCGCAACATGTTCCGAGGCGCGGGCGAGTTCATGCCGACCGAGGACATCGCGATGTCGGTGCGGGTGATCACGCGAAGGGCCGCCGGGCGGCTCGCGCGCGTCGCCTTCGATCTCGCGAAGCGGCGCAAAAGCCACGTCACCTGCGTGCACAAGGACACGGTGTTCAAGATGGGCTGCGGGCTGTTCGCCGAGGAATGCCGCAAGACGGCGGAGGCGTGCCCCGACGTCGCCTATGACGAAGTCATCGTCGATACCTTCGCGCTCGAGCTGGTGATGAGACCGCGGCGGTTCGACGTCGTCGTCACCACCAACCTGTTCGGCGACATCATGTCCGATCTGGCGGCGGGGCTGGTCGGCGGCCTCGGCCTGGCGCCGGCGTTGCAGATGGGTCCCGCTTACGCCATGGCCCAGGCGGCGCACGGATCGGCGCCGGACATCGCCGGCCAAGGCATCGCCAACCCTTATGCCGAGATCATGTCGCTCAAGATGCTCTTGGACTGGCTGGGCGCGAGCAAGGAGGACGGGGCGATGCGCGCCGCGGCGAAGGCCGTCGAGGGGGCGGTGGAAAGGGTCATCGCCGAGGGCAAATCCCTCACCCCCGATCTCGGCGGCAACGCCAGTACCCAGGAGATGGGAAAGGCCGTCGCCAGCCTCGTCCCCGGCCTCGTTGCGGCGTGATGGGGGTGCGGGGGCGCAGCCACGCTTGCCGGCGCCGTGGGGGCCAAGTACCCTTGCCGGGGAGACCCGCATCCCCGAGGTGGGTTGCGGGGTTTCCTGCACCGGGGAAAGAGTTCGGGCCATGGACCAGTTCGATGACATCCGCGAGGGCGTGCGCGGGCTTTGCGCCGGGTTTCCCGGCGAATACTGGCGCGGGCACGACCGCAACCGCACCTATCCCAAAGAGTTCGTCCAGGCATTGACGAAGGCCGGCTACCTCGCCGCCCTGATCCCGCAGGCCTACGGCGGCAGCGGGCTCGGCATCGCCGCCGGCGCGGCGATCATGGAGGAGATTCACAAATCGGGGTGCAACGGGGCGGCCTGTCACGCCCAGATGTACACCATGGGCACGCTCTTACGCCACGGCAGCGACGCCCAAAAGCAGCACTACCTGCCCGACATCGCTTCCGGCAAGCTCCGGCTCCAGGCCTTCGGGGTGACCGAGGCCTCGAGCGGCACCGACACCCTGAGCCTCAAAACGAACGCCCGGCGCGAGGGCGGGGTTTACGTGATCAACGGCTCCAAGGTCTTCACCTCGCGGGCCGAGCACTCGGACCTCATGCTCCTTCTCGCCCGCACGGCGCTTAAGGACAAGGTCGCAAAGCGCACCGAGGGGCTCTCGGTCTTCCTGGTGGACATGCGCGAGGCGCTTAAGGGCGGGCTCACGATCAAGCCCATCCGCACCATGATCAACCACGCGACGACCGAACTCTTCTTCGATGACTTGCGCATACCGGCCGAAAACCTGATCGGCGAGGAGGACAAGGGCTTCGCCTCTATCCTCGACGGCATGAACGCCGAGCGGATTTTGATTGCGGCGGAGTGCATCGGGGACGCCCGCTGGTTCATCGAGAAGGCGGGCGCCTACGCCCGCGAGCGCGCCGTCTTCGGCCGCCCCATCGGCCGGAACCAGGGGGTGCAGTTCCCCATCGCGCGGGCCTACGCCCGGACGGAGGCCGCGAACCTGATGGTGGGAAGCGCGGCGGAGCTGTTCGATCAGGAAAAGCCCTGCGGGTCTGAAGCCAACATGGCCATAATGCTGGCGTCCGAGGCGTCCTGGGAGGCGGCGGACATGTGCCTTCAGACCTTCGGCGGCTACGGCTTCGCCGAGGAGTACGATGTCGAGCGCAAGTTCCGCGAAACCCGGCTTTACCGCATCGCGCCCATCTCCACCAACCTGATCCTCGCCTATCTCGCCGAGCATGTGCTCGGCCTGCCGCGCTCCTACTGAAGGGGCGGCCTGTGTCCCCGGCGCTCGAAGGTCTCCTGGTCGTGTCTCTCGAACAGGCGGTGGCCGCGCCTTACGCCAGCTCGCGCCTGGCGGACTCGGGCGCCCGGGTGATCAAGATCGAGCGCCCCGAGGGGGACTTCGCCCGCGAATACGACCACGTGGTCCACGGCGAGAGCGCCTATTTCGCGTGGCTCAACAGGGGCAAGGAGTCGATCGTCCTCGACCTCAAGACGCAAGCCGACAAGGCGCTTTTGCGCCGTATCCTGGCGAAGGCCGACGTCTTCATCCAGAACCTGATGCCGGGCGCCGCCGCGCGCCTGGGCTTCGCGTCCGATGAGCTGCGCGCGCGGCACCCAAAGCTCATCACCTGCGACATCTCGGGCTACGGCGAGGAAGGCCCTTATCGGGAGATGAAGGCCTATGACCTGTTGGTGCAGGCCGAAAGCGGGCTCGCCGCCGTCACCGGCACGCCCGCAAGCCCCGCCCGGGTCGGCGTTTCCGTCTGCGACATCGCCGCCGGCCTTTACGCCTATGGCGCCATCCTCGAGGCCCTGATCCTGCGCCAAAGCACGCGGGAGGGCTCCGGCATCTCGGTCTCTCTGTTCGACGCCATGGCGGACTGGATGACCGTGCCGCTGTTGCATTTCGACTACTCGGGCCAAGCGCCGAAGCGGGTGGGCCTCCATCATCCCTCGATCGCGCCCTACGGGGCGTATGGGTTCAGAGGCGGCGAGATCGTCATCTGCATCCAGAACGAGCGCGAGTGGCGGCGCTTTTGCGAGGGCGTGCTGGAGCGCCCCGGGCTTGCCAAGGATGAGAGGTTTGAAAGCAACGTCGCGCGCGTCGCCAACCGCGAAGCGTTGGATAGGAAGATCGACCGCGCCTTCTCGGGGCTCGGCGAAGATGCACTCATCGCGCGGCTCAATACCGCCGGAATCGCCTACGGCATGGTGAATGACGTGGCCGGGCTGTCCAACCATCCCCAGCTTCGCCGCGTCACCGTGGGCGCGCCTTCGGGGCCCGTCGAGCTGGTCGCGCCGCCGCAGCGCGTCACCGGCGAGGCGGTCTCCTTGGGCCCGGTGCCCGCCGCCGGCGAGCACACAAACGCGATCCGCAAGGAGTTTGCGGCGTAGCACCCTCCGCCGTCAAAGCCCGGCGAGGTCTTGCATGATCGCGTACAAATCCGCCTTGGCCTCGAAGCCGATGCCGGGGATCTCGGGCAGGCGCACGTAGCCCGCCTCCACCGGGACATCATCGGCAAAGCCGCCGAACGGCTTGAAGACGTCCGGGTAGGACTCGTTGCCGCCCAATCCCAGACCGGCGGCGATGCTGAGCGAGAGCTGATGGCCCCCGTGGGGGATGCAGGAGCGCGCCGGCCAGCCGTGTTCGGCCAGCACCTTAAGCGTGCGCAAGTATTCGACGAGGCCGTAGGAAAGCGCGCAGTCGAACTGCAGGATGTCGCGCTCAGGGCGCAGGCCGGCGTAGCGGACGAGATTGCGCGCATCGACCATCGAGAACAGGTTCTCGCCCGTCGCCATGGGCCCCTCGTAGTGCTTCGCAAGCTCGGCTTGCAAGGCGAAGTCCAGGGGATCGCCGGGCTCCTCGTACCAGCGGAGATTGTAGGGCGTCAACGCCTCGGCGTAGCGGATCGCGGTCTTAAGATCGAACCGGCCGTTGGCGTCGACCGCCAGGTTTTCGCCCGAGCCCACGACCGAGAGCGCCGCCTCGATGCGCTCGATATCTTCTTCGAGCGGCGCGCCGCCGATCTTCATCTTCACCATGGTGTAGCCGCGGTCCAGGTAGCCCTGCATCTCCCGCTTGAGCGCGCTTAAGCCCTCGCCCGGGTAGTAGTACCCGCCGGCGGCGTAGACGAAGACTTGTGTCTCCGCCTCGCCGCCGCGGTATCTGTCCGCAAGGAGGCGGTAGAGCGGCACACCGGCGATCTTGGCCACCGCGTCCCACACGGCCATGTCGATGACGCCGACGGCGACCGAGCGCTCGCCGTGGCCGCCCGGCTTCTCGTTGGCCATCAGGCATTGCCAGATCTTGTGGGGGTCGAGGTTGGCGCCGTCCCCGTTCACCAGCGAGGCGGGATCGGCCGAGGCAAGGCGCGGGATGAAGCGCTCCCTAAGCAAGCCGCCGACGCCATAGCGTCCGTTGGAATTGAAGCCGAAGCCGACGACGGGGCGGCCGTCGCGCATCGCGTCGGTGATGAGTGCGACGACGCTTGCCGTCATCTGGCTGAAGTCGATGTAGGCGTTGCGGAGCTCGGATGCGATCGCAACCGTGGTCTCGCGAACCTCGACGATCTTGACCATTGGCCTCGGTTCTCCGATGGGATGGCGGAGTAGGGGCCTTCGGACTGCCGGCCTCACGCACGCACGCGGGTGTCGTTGAGCGCGTCG
>CBESNX010000121.1:0-5182 GCA_965531025.1 uncultured bacterium | reverse complement strand
CTGCCGCTCGCCGATCGGCATGGCCGCGCCGGACTTGAAGGCGCGCCAGAGATACCCGTGCGGGCCGCCGGCGTAACGCTCGGGCATGGCTTCGCGCAGGCGGTCATGGCGCCAGGCGGAGGCCGCGTAGCGCAGCATCAGCGTGTGAATGCGCTTGGCCTGGGCCGCGGTCGAGGACTCGGCGTGGAAGCGGGCGGCAAGGCCCCGCAGCGCGATATCCCGCTCGCGGATCGCCTCTTCGCGCCACCACGGTACGCCGCCCTGCGGGAACCTCAGGCCCAGCGCGTCGTCGACCGAACGGCAGCGGTGCTCGAGGAAGCTCTGCAGCGAGGTCCCGAGCCAGCGCGAGAGATCCTCGCCCAGCGGCTGGCCGGCCGCGCACCGGCGGCTGATTTCCCTCAGGTTTTCAATCGTCGCGAACATGATCGCTCCCCCCTTGCGTTGCTCTCCCTGCACTCGGTCATGGATGGATGCTCATTCACCGCAAAGCCTTGCCGGCCTTGGCGCCACCTCAGGGCCGCAGCGCCGCGATTGAATTTTGGCGACGTGAATGAACGATTATTTATCAAAAGGTCCAAAAAAATTTGCCCTTCAAACGAGCGTCCGCGCGCCTCAGGACTGTGTCCGACGGCCGGGACGAGCCGTGCTTGATGGGCCTGAGAATCTCGGTTTCGGTTGCCGGTGGAACGGCCCCGGCGAGGAGGGCGGCGGCAAGCGCCGGATGCTGGCGCGGGATCACTCGGGGGTGCCGTGCATCGGCGACGGCCGAGTGGAACGCCGTGCACGGGGCGCCAAAATTCGGCGCGGGTTTCTTCAGAAGCACGTCGCGCCCGTAAATCACATAGGTGACGAGCCCTAAATCCGTGTCGAACAGGCCGAAGACGTAGCGGGTCATCGCACTGAACTTCTCTTCCACGGTCGTTTGCCTCCGCGCGCGCCGGCGCGGCGTCCATTCGATTTCGGGGCCCGTTCGTCGCCAACGGCCCCGAGGCCAAGTCGTCCTCGGTCAGGCGGCGCCTGGACGTGGCGCCCCGCGCGAGGCCAGCTTCCGCCGCGATGTTCCGGCTCGAGATCCCGGCGGCGCCGGGTTGGACGGGAAGCCAAGGCCGCCCTCTCAATTGGCTCGTTATCTTCGTTCCGCGCCCCATGGTTCTCCTCCCACAGCCGCCACTTAGTGAGTGAACATTTATTCAAATACAATCGATCAACCGGCTCGTCAACACTTTTTTTCAATTTTTTCCATTTTTTCGCCTTGGCCGAGCCGTGGCGCCGGTGGTGAGGCGCGGGGATCGTCGGGAATCAAGGTGTCGTTGAATAAGCGCAGGGGAGAGGCGGTCTTTGCTTGTCAACCTGTGTAACCGGCGCCACCCAACTTTTTTGATCCCCGGGCACGGCTTTGGGAACGACGATCTCGAGCCTGCGGCAATGGGGAACCCGAACACGCCTGCCACGGAAGGATGACGAGGAACCCAACAAAGTGTGACTTTGTCGGGATCCGTTTCGTGCGTTCCCTGGTCTTGCTTTTTTGCCACCCAATCGGAGGGTGTCGCGCCCTCGGCCCCCGACCAGGGGCCTTTGGCCCTGGATTCCGAGGTGGGGTTGGTCGCAAAGACCTTTGGCCCCTTGCCGGGGTTTGCAAAGGGGCAACGCCCCTTTGCTGAAAGGCCAAGTGCGGCGCGATTTTCCAAGCGGCCTTATGAACCAGGGCACTGGCGCACGGATGCGGCGCTCTCATGCGCCGCGTTGGGGGACGAACGTCGCGGAGACGATTCGGAGCGGATATCCCGGCCGGCCCTTGCCGGGTCGGCCTCGGGGGCCTGGGCGTGGCGCCGGTTTTGGGCGCGGAGTTTGTTCTCTGGTCTCAGCCCAACGCCGGGTTTATCGAGCGCGCGCCGAAGCCGCCCTACGCGCCTCAGGATCGGTCGATCCGGAGTTTCTCGATCTCCGTACCGAGGCGGCCGGTCAGGGCAAGCGCGAACATGCGAAGATCGTTCGCCAGCGACCAGTGGGGATATTTGACGGTCGCGGGCCAGTTACGCTCGATCAATGCGTGGGAGATCCACACGATCCCGTAGCCGATGACGGGCGCGCCCGCGAGAAGGCGCCAATCCGCGGTGACGAGGCCCGCGCCAAGGAGGACGAGCCCCACGGCGGTGCCGAGGCAGTGCAAGGCGCGGGTCAACGGCTTGCCGTGCTCTCTCAGGTAAAAGGGCCAGAAATCCCGGTAGCGCCGGATGCGCCCGGCCATCGTTCTTTGTCCTGCCGCCTTTCTGGGCCGCACCCTTGAAATAGACCGCCATTAGGCGTAAGTCATCGAATTCGTGGGTTTCGGCTAAACCGGACACGCAAAGACATGGGTCACAAGGTCGCGGTCGTCGGCGCCACCGGGAATGTGGGGCGCGAACTGCTGACGACTTTATCGGAGCGGAATTTTCCCGCCGATGAGGTGGTCGCGCTGGCTTCGTCGCGCTCGGTGGGCAAGGAAGTCTCTTTCGGCGCAGACAAGGTCTTGGAGGCCAGGGACCTGAAGGGCTTTGATTTCAAGGGCTTCGACATCGCCTTCTTTTGCGCCGGTTCCGAGGTTGCGAAACTGCATGCTCCCCGCGCGGCGAAGGCGGGTTGCGTCGTGATCGAGAGTTCCTCCCACTTCCGTATGGAGCCCGACGTGCCGCTGGTGGTGCCCGAGGTCAACGCGGAGGCGCTCAGAGGCTACGGCAGGCGCAACATCATCGCCAATCCCAACTGCTCGACGATCCAGATGGTGGTGGCGCTGAAACCGCTGCACGATCTCGCGGAGATCAAGCGGGTGGTGGTCGCGACCTACCAGTCGACGGCGGGCGCGGGAAAGCTCGCCATGGACGAGCTGTTCAACCAGACCCGGTCAATTTACGTGAACGGTCCCGTGGTGAAGAAGCAGTTCGCCAAGCAGATCGCCTTCAACGTCATTCCCCATATCGACGTCTTCATGCAGGACGGCTCGACCAAGGAGGAATGGAAGATCGTGGTGGAGACCCGCAAGATCCTCGATCCCGACATCAAGGTCTCCGCCACATGCGTGCGCGTACCGGTCTTCATCAGCCACGCCGAGGCGGTCAATATCGAGTGCGCCAAACCGATTTCCGTCGGCCAGGCGCGCGCCGCCCTCCGGAAGGCGCCGGGGGTCACTGTCATCGATCACCGGGTCGACGAGGGTTATGTGACGCCAGCCGAATGCGCCGGCGAAGACATGGTCTTCGTCAGCCGCATCCGCGCCGATCCGACCGTGCCCCACGGGCTCTCGCTGTGGGTGGTGGCCGACAACCTGCGCAAGGGCGCGGCGCTCAACGCCGTGCAGATCGCGGAGGAGCTGATCCGCGCCCACATCAACAAGGCCGCCTGAGTCCCGGGCCCCAACCGCGATCTTCAGCCCGTAATCTGCCGTGCAAGCCGGAGGCTTTGCCCCTTGAGGGTCCCCGCCAAGGCCCGATGCGCCCTGGATTCGACGAAAGGGGCTGAGCGCTCCATGGCCGCTCTCCGGGGTGCGGGAGGGCCGGGCCCCCGTGTGTGGGCGTCATGGTCCATGCCCGATCAGTGACAACAACAGCAGAGTCCCGAAGACCAGGATAATGGCGCCCGAACCCCGGTTGATCCACAACACGCCGACATCGCTTACCAGCCGCCGGAAGAGCCCGGCGAGCGACGTGAGCAGGAACCACCAGGCGGCGGCGCCGCCGAACACCCCCGCGATCAGGGCCGCGCCCCAGCGCGCCTTTTCGCCGACCTCGGCAATACCGATGGCGGCGAAGACGGCGGCGAAGGAAAGCACGGTGATGGGGTTCGTGAGGGTGACGAAAAAGGCCGAGGCGAAATCGCCGACCAGCTTCTCGCGGTCCGCCGCCGCGGGCGCCGGCACGTGGCGGGCGAGCAAGGACCTGAGGCCGATGAGGCAAAGCACGGTCCCGCCGATGGAGCGGAGCCAGAATTGGTGGCTGAGAAGCTCGGCGGCGAGGAAGCTCAGGCCGAAGGCCGCGATCAGGCCGTAAAACGTATCGGCGACGGTGGCGCCAAGGCCCGAGACGTAGCCGGCCAGTTTCCCTTGGGCGATCGTCCGGTGGATGCACATGATGCCGACGGGGCCCACCGGCGCGGCGATGACGAAGCCGACGATAAGTCCCTTCAGGAAAAAGAGCGTCGTGTTCATCCGGGCCAATGTCACAAAGGAGTGCTCTTGTCTTGGGCTTCATATATCAGTGGGGGCCTTGAGACAATCGCTTGTGTTCCCTCGGTCTTTCCGTGCGCCCCGCGGCCGGGCCGCAAGCCGCCCGGGCCACGGGAACCTTGCATCAACGCCATGGGCGCGCCCTTCCCGAGGCCGAGCGCCAAGGCGCCGCGTCGCTCCAGCGCCCACCGCCCAGGTTTCAATCTTCTCTCGATATTCGCAGCCCCGGCGCACCCGGTCGCGAGGCCGAAGCCCGCAAGCGGGTGACCGACGCCGGCGGCGCCCGCGGGGAGGCGGCGTGCGGCGAAGGGGTCGGGACCCTCTTGAACACAATATCTAGCGAGGTTCCGCGAGAGCGCACAATACCTTGTTGTATTCGGAGGGATTCCGGTGTAAAAATGAGGCGTCAGGTGCGCAAGACCCAAGGACCTTGCGCATCGTGCCCGCCGGGACACGCCTGACGCCTCGGGAGCCGGCCTGACTCCCAGTACGGAAAGCGGTTGAACAGCTTTGCCATCTTTCCGGTCAACCGCTTCCCCAGGGAGAGACGCGATTACCTTCGGATGGCAGCGCCCCTTGCGGGGCCGCTGCCTACCCGGAAGACCTGCCTCTCTACAAAACCGGCTCTTCGCGCCCGGCGCCGGCCCTTCCGAAGAAGCTCCGCCGCCGGGTTCGAACGATCTCCCCTGTCGGGGACAACGCCCGCTGGCTGAAGCGCCGGCTTCGCGGTGGAGAGGCGGGCCTTCCGCCCGGCGGGCCACTCTTCTGGTGAAGAGCCTCCCACCGATACCGGGCCGCGCTGGACCGACTGGCGCCTGCGCCGCCGCCGGGCTTTCGCTCCCGCCGGAAAGCGCAAACCCCGAAGGGTCTTCGCTTGCCGTCCAAGAACTACTCGCACCGGCACTCTCACGTACCGGGAATAATGCTTGCTTTATTTCTTTTAAAATGCAACGGCAAAATGAAGTAATCGTACAATTTTCTGTG
>CBESNX010000120.1:0-5208 GCA_965531025.1 uncultured bacterium | reverse complement strand
TGGGCGCGCGGCTTCGAAGGCGGCGGTCCCCAGGCCGACCTCCTGCGCCGCCTCCCCCACTGGCTGATCAAGGAGCCGGACCTGGAGGAGAACGACCTCAGCGCCTCGGTGCGCGGCAACGAACTCACGATCACCCGCCGCAGCCTCGAGCCCGAGTCCAGCCCCGTGACGCTGCGCGCCCCTTCCGGTCGGGAGCAAACCGTCAAGCTCACCGAAGAGCCGGACGGGCGCGCCACCGCGACCCTGCGCATCGCCGAATCGGGACTCTACCGTCTGAGCGACGGCAAAAGGGTGGTGCACGCCGCGGCCGGCACGTTGAACCCGCTGGAGTTCGCCGACGTGCGCGCGAGCGCCGATCGTCTCGCGCCGCTGGCCTCGGGCCGGAGCGGGGCCGTGACCTGGATCGCCGATGGCCGGCTGCCCGACATCCGGCGCGTGCGCCCGGGCCGCGACTTTTCGGGGCGCGGCTGGATCGGCCTTCGCGCCAACCGCGACTACATCGTCAAGGGGGTGCGCGAGCTGCCCCTGCTTCCCGCCCTACTGGTGCTGCTTCTGGGGCTCGGCGGGCTCATGCTCGCCTGGCGCCGCGAAGGGCAGTAGCGGCCGGGCGGGGGCATCGATCGCACCACGATCGACCTTCTGAAACAGGAGCCGAGGTCATGGGGATGTTGGTCAACGGCGTCTGGCATGCCGAGGACCCCGGGGTTGAGACCGAGGCCGGCAGGTTCCTTCGCGCCGAGACCGCCTTTCATAACTGGATCACCGAGGACGGCGCGCCGGGCCCCAGCGGCGAGGGCGGCTTCGCGGCCGAGCCCGGGCGCTATCACCTCTACGTCTCGCTCGCCTGTCCGTGGGCGCAGCGCACCCTCATCTTCCGCGAGCTCAAGAAGCTCGAGGACGCCATTTCGCTCTCCGTGGTCGACCCGCTGATGGGGGCGGAGGGCTGGATCTTCAGCGACGCCGAGGCGTGCATCCCCGACACCGCCAACGGGTTTGACCGCCTGCACCAGGTCTACGGCGCCGCGAAGGCGGACTATACCGGCCGGGTCACGGTGCCGGTGCTGTGGGACAAGCGCACGGAAACGATCGTCAACAACGAGTCTTCCGAGATCATCCGCATGTTCAACCGGGCGTTCGACCGCCTGGCCCCGGCCGCGGGCGATCCGGCGGTGGATTTTTACCCGGCCGGGCTGCGCTCCCAAATCGACGCGATCAACGCCATCGTTTACGAAAACGTCAACAACGGGGTTTACCGATGCGGCTTCGCCACCACCCAGGAGCCCTACGAGGAGGCGTTCGACGCCCTGTTCGCGGCGCTGGATGAGCTCGAGGCGCGGCTTTCGCGCCAACGTTATCTCGCAGGCCCCCGCATCACGGAAGCCGACTGGCGGCTGTTCACGACGCTGGTCAGGTTCGATTCCGTCTATCACGGCCATTTCAAATGCAACCTCCGACGCCTCGTCGATTACGCCAATCTCTGGAATTACACCCGCGAGCTTTACCAGGTGCCGGGGGTGAGCGGCACCGTGAATCTCTCTCACATCAAGCGGCATTACTACGCCTCTCACACGCGTATCAACCCCTCAGGACTCGTGCCCAAGGGCCCGGCGCTGGATTTTTCCGCGCCCCATGACCGCGCGCGCTTGGCCAAGGAGGGCGAGGTCTGTTGAGGGCGCCGCCGGGGCTGTTGCCATTCGGCCGGTCGTGCTGCCGCGCGGCCCCGGCCGATCCGTCCGGCGATGAACGTCGTCGCCGAAGCGCCGGGCGGCGCCTGCGGCCTGGGCCATAATCGTTTCATGGCGCGCCAGCTGTTTATCGCTCTCCTCCTCCTCGCCGCCTCGGTCGGTGCGGCGAGGGTCGCGGCGGGCGGGGTCGAGGACATCCTCAAGACGGCGGTCGCGCTCGCCTGCGCCGAAGAGCCCCCGGGTCCGGCGGACATGGCCGCGGCGCTGCCCGGCGGCGCCGTGGTGCTCGCCGACGAACCGCTGCGGATGGGCGAAATGAGCTTCGGCTGGCGGCGGCGCTTCGGTCTCGCCACGGGCGCGCGGGTGCGGCTCACCCGCCTCGCGCCGCGGGGCGCGCTGCGCCGCATCGAAGCCGAGTACGCCGCCCCGCACGGGGGCGCGCCGCGGCCCGAGGTGATCGTCATCGCCGGGCCCGACTGCCGCTTGCGCGCCGCCCGGCGCCTGCTTTACGACGCCGACGGCCGGGCCGAGGCGATCGAGATGCTCGACTCCGCGCTCGTCCCGACCGGGGCAAGCGAGCCGCTCAACCCGCCGGCGCCCGAAGGCGTCGATCCCGGCGGCGTCACGGTCGCCCTCGTCGATTCCGGGGTCAACTACCTCCTGCCCGAGATCGCCGCCGGGCTGGCCCGCGATAAGAACGGCAAGGCGCTGGGCTTCGACTACTGGGACCTCGACGACCGGCCGTTCGACGCCAACCCGGCGCGCTCGCCCTTCTTCCCCCAGCGCCACGGCACGCGCGTCGCCAGCGTGATCCTCAGGGAGGCGCCGCGGGTGCGCCTCATCCCCTACCGCTACCCGCGGCCCGAGCCCGCACGCTGGGCCGACCTCGTCGCCGACGCCGCAGCCAAGGGTGCGCGCGTGGTCAACATGGCAATGGGCAGCAATCGGGCCGAGGACTGGGGGAGCTTCGTCGCCGCGGCGAAGGCCCACCCCGGCCTCCTGTTCGTGGTCTCGGCCGGCAACGACGGCCGCGACATCGACCGCCGCCCGGTCTATCCGGCGGCGTTCGACCTTGACAACATGATCGTCGTCACCTCGGCCGACGCCTTGGGCGCGCCAGCGCCGGGGTCCAACTGGGGCAAGCGCACTGTCGACCTGCTGGTGCCGGGCGAGCGGGTGCCGGTGACCGACTTCACGGGTGCGCGCACGACCGCCTCGGGGGCGAGCTTCGCCGCGCCGCGGCTGACCGCGCTGGCGGCGCGGTTGGCGGCGGCGAATCCCGCATGGCGGGCGGCCGAGCTGAAGGCCGCGATCATCGCCCGCGCGCGCAGGACCGACGCCGCCGACCCCACCACGCGTCACGGCTTCCTCGACCCGGCACGATAAGCCGCGCCGGCGCGGGATCAGCCGGGCGCTCCATCATCGGGCCGGCGGGGACGGGACGCGGCCACGGCTCCGGCGCAGGCCGAGCGAGACGCGCGCGCGACGCGGCTCAAACGGGGGGTGGGTCAGTTTCAATTGAAGCGCTTGCCCGAGACGTTATGCCAAGGGTCGAATGACACGGAACAGTGGTGCGGCCCCTCTCTTTGCTGCGTCTGCTTTTGTCTGGAAGCGGACGTTGGACAGCCGAGGATCAAACGTCCGCAATGAGCCAGGACCTGACTCTCATGGCCCGGATTTGGTATGTCCGTTGTTGGAGGAAAGAGCAGACTTGGAGCGCTGGCAGCGGCAACGACCGAGATTGACCCCTCTCGGACCTTCGCCCGGCGCTGCACTATGTCTGCCTGTCGGGGGGGACCGGCGATGACACGGCGATGACCGGATCGTCTGGAAGTGACCAGAACGTCGGCCTTGATCTCGCCGACGCCCGGTTGCATTTCTCGTTGGATGAAAAATACTCTTCATGAGAAAATACTCCCTTCGATTTGTTATTTTCATTTAATCTTCAAAGCCTCCTTAAACGCGGTTTATTAAGAGCAAAAGGATCGTGTGATGCGCACGAGCGAAACAACCCGGAGAAGCCTTTCCGTGCTCTCCTGCCTATGCTTCGTGCCGGCTTTGGCGCTTTTCTCCGTAGCCGCAAGCGCGGAAGGCGCCGGGTTTGACTTCGCGGGAATGAAGCTCCCCCCCGGCTTCACCGCAACCACCTACATCAGCGGTGCGGGTTTTGATCCCAACCAAAGTCAAAGCGCGCCCGGGCTCCCGGCTATCGTGACCATCACCTTTGATTCCCGCGGCAATCTGTACTTTGCTCGAACCGCTAACCGGCTCCGGGAAATTTATGGCTCGGACAGCGCCCCGATCTACCGCCTCCCTGTCGGCCCGGCGAGGATCACCCCGGACATGGAAGGGCAATTTCTCTTCGGTCCCCCCTTGTCGGACCCCGACGAAGCGGCGGTAAACGAGAAAGGGGAGGTCTTCGTTAGCAGCAGCGACCGAAAGAGAGGATTTGGCAGTCTCTATCGGTTGTCTTCATCGGGAGAAGCCGTGTTGTTCGCTGGCGGCCCTCCGGCCCCGGGATCGCCGCCGCTACTCAAGGACCCGGAGGGCATCGCCTTCGACCCTTCCGGACATATCTACGTGACCGATGCCGATCTGGGCGTGGTGGTAAAGCTCGACCGCCGGGGAAACGTCTTGAATGCCAAGTTTCTCTCTGGCCTCGGGCGCGGCCGAACGCTGACCTTCGATCCCCGCGGGCATCTCTGGATCGGAACCGACGGCTTGCACAACACGCCTCATATGGACGGATCGGGACGGATTTATCGCGTCTCTTTGCCTGACGGCAAGTTGCGGCTGATCCATTCGGGTCCGCTTCCCTCCGGGATGAGCCTAAGCCCCGGTGGATTCCTGTTCGTCGCGCAACGGCGTGCGGGAAAGATCTTTGCGCTCACGCCCGAGGGAAAGCGGGTCGAGTTCGCCTCTTTCAGCGGGCAGTCGGATGTGCGCACGCTGGCGTTTCCACCCATCACCAAGGAAACTCGCAAAGCAGGCATTGCCGGCGATCTGTTCGTCATGGTGTTTCCCATGCTCGACTACCCGGTGCGCGAGGTCATCCGGATTTCAGGACCGTTCGATGCCTATGTGAAACAGAGGCAATAGTACATGCGAACAAAGACAACTCCCCGAATGGGTTACCACCACCGCGTCGCCGAGTTTCTCTACCCGCGCTGAAGCCCGCCCGAACATCGATCCCGATGCTTATCAGCGTATGATCGAGGCTTGCTAGCCGTATAGGTAATATTGTCTATGGGGCCGCCGACGACAAATCAGTCTGATTTGCAGAGTGTCGGCCTTCAACGATCGTTGGATGTCCAGGTCGGAAGAAATCGGCGTCTGCGGGGGGCAGCTCCCGACTGTCTGCTGCTGGCTACAGCCGGTCGTTACGCGATTCCTCTCCCAACGTCCGCTTACTGATACCGAACCAGACAAATCGCCGCAGCGGCCCGTATGTCTGCTGCGGGTCATCACCGGAAGTAAATGCCAACCCTAAAGTTGGTCTGCTATGCGCCTCAAAGCGGACACC
>CBESNX010000119.1:0-5221 GCA_965531025.1 uncultured bacterium | reverse complement strand
TCCCGCCCAAGGGAATTTCCGTGCCGCAAGCGGCAAAGGCGCTGAGGCGCCTCGAGCCGGGGTTCCGCGAGCGTCCCTACCTGTACAGGGCCTCGAGCGCCGCGCCGTATTTTTCGCCGATCACGTGGCGGCGGATCTTCAGCGTCGGGGTCAGCTCACCGTTGGCGATGGAAAACGGCTCGGGCGCGATCGTGAAACGGCGCACCTGCTCGATCGGCGAGAGGCGGGCGTTGACCCGTTCGAGCGCCGAGCCGATCTCGCGGCGAAGGTCGGAATCCTCGGCGAGGGCGGCGAGATCCGCCCGTTTTCCCTGCTTCCTCGCCCAGTGCTTGAGCGCTTCCTCGTCGGGCACGATGAGCGCCACGAGATGCGGCTTGCCGTCGCCATAGACCATGGCCTGGGCGATCTCGGCCTCAAGCGTAAGCGCGCCTTCGATGCGCTGGGGCGAGACGTTGTCGCCCGCGGAATTGACGATGATGTCCTTCTTGCGATCGGTGATCTGGAGGTACCCGTCCTCGTCGATCGCGCCGACGTCGCCGGTGTGCAGCCAGCCGTCGCGGAGCGCCATTTCGGTTGCGTTCGGATCGTTCCAGTAGCCCTGCATGACGAGTTCGCCGCGCACGAGGATCTCGCCGTCTTCCGCGATTCTCACCTCGACCCCCGTGAACGGCGGGCCGACCGTGTGCAGTTTCACCTTGTCCGGCGGGTTGCAGCTCACGATCGGGGCGGTTTCGGTCTGGCCGTAGCCTTGCAGGGCTCTCACCCCCAGCGCGGTGAAGAACAGGCCGACCTCGTAACTGAGCGCCGCGCCGCCGGAGACCATGGCCTTCAACCGGCCGCCGAAGCGCCGGCGCACCTTGCGCCGCACCAGGACATCGAGCCCCTTGTCGATGACGCGTTCGCCAAGGCTCAGGCCCCGCGGGTCTTCGTACCGCCGCCGGCCGAGGTCCAGGGTCCTCAGGAACAGCTTTTCCTTGAGCCCGCCCGCCCGCTTGGCCCCGTGCAGGATGCGTTTCTGCATCATTTCGTAAAGTCTCGGCACCGCGGTCATCAGGGTGGGGCGCGCCTCCAACAGGTTGCGCGCCAACATATCCGCGCCCTCCGCGTAATAAATCTGGGCGCCGATCGAGATCGGCAGGAACTGGCCCGCCGTATGCTCGTAGGCATGCGAGAGCGGCAGGAAGCACAGGAACACCTCGTCCCTGAGCCCCAATTTCTCGAGCAGTTCGTGAGCGCCGGCGCAGTTGCATAAGATCGCCCCGTGCGAGAGCACCACGCCCTTGGGCGCGCCGCCGGTGCCCGAGGTGTAGATCAAACACGCGGTATCCCCGCGGTTCGCCTCCACGATGCCACCGGCCCCGCCGTGCGCGCCGGCGGGCGGGCGCGCCAGAACCTCGTCCCAGGAATGAAGGCGCACACCGGCGGGCTGGCGGATTTCCGGCGTCTCGATGGCGATCACGATCTTAAGCTCCGGCGCCCGCGCGGCCGCCGGCAGCAGGCGTTCGGCAAGCTTTGCCGTCGACACGATGGCCGCCCGCGCGCCGCTGTCGGCAAGCACGTGCAGGTGGTCGTCCGCCGTGTTGGTGGTATAGGCCGGCACCGTGATGCAGCCTGCCGCCATGATGGCCACGTCCGCAATCAGCCATTCGGGACGGTTCTCCGAAACCAGCGCCACCCGGTCTTTGGGCTCGAGGCCAAGCGCGCGGAGACCATGGGCGAGCGCCCGTGCCTTTGCCGCCGCCTCGCGCCAGCTCAGCGACTCGTACCGACCGTCGCGCTTGGCCCACAGAAACGGCTTCTCGCCGAGCCGATCGGCCTGGTCGAAAAACATGGCCGTAAGCGTGGGCCAGGTCTCAAATTTCATGACCGACCCCAAAGTTTCGTTGCGCGCCGATTCGTCCTAAGCTTGTCCCGCCCGGTGCGCCGTTCCCATTTAAGTCCTGTTCAAGCCTTTGCACGCCCGGTTGAGAGATTTATACCGCCTGTGGTTTCAAAGAGTAACCCATGACCGACCCGACTTTCGCGCGCCACCCCGACCCGCACTCAGCCGATCCCCCCCGGTCCGAGCCCGCCGCTGCCGATCTGCCCGAATGGGATCTCAGCGACCTTTACCCGGCGACGGATTCGGCGGAGCTGAAAGCCGACCTCGAATCCTCGGAAGCGCGGGCGAAGGCGTTCCGGGAACGCTATCACGGAAAACTGGCGGCGCTCGACGGCGATGCGCTCGGCGCCGCGGTCGCCGAATACGAGACAATCGATGAGAAACTCACACGCCTTTTGAGTTACGCCCAGCTCGTTCGCGCCGGCGACCTGTCCGATCCTGAAACCGCCGGGTTCCACCAGACCATCCACGAGCGGGTGACGGAGATCTCCACCGATCTCTTGTTCTTCCCGCTGGAGTTGAACGGCCTCGAGGACGGTGACGTTGCCGAGAAGCTGAAGGCCAAAAAGCTCGCCCGTTACGCGCCGTGGGTCCGGGATGTCCGGGTCTTTCGCGCCCACCAGCTGAGCGAAGACCTCGAGAAGATCTTGCACGAGAAGGCGGTCGCGGGCCGCGCCGCCTGGCTGCGGCTGTTCGACGAGACCATCGCGCGCCTGCGGTTCCCGGTGGACGGCAAGATGCTGACCAGCGCTGAGACGCTGCATCTCCTTTCCGACAAGGATGCGAAGGTGCGCCGGACGGCCGCCGAGTCCTTGGGCAAGGTGCTGGGCGGGAACGTGCACACCTTCGCGCTGATCACCAACACCCTTGCCAAGGACAAGGAGATCGAGGATCGCTGGCGCGCCTATCCGCGGCCCACGTCCGCGCGCAATCTTGCCAACTACGTCGAAGACGAGGTTGTGGACGCGCTGATCGACGCGGTCAGGGGCGCGTACCCGAAGCTCTCGCACCGCTATTACGCGCTCAAGGCGCGCTGGTTCGGGGCCGAACGACTCGATTACTGGGACCGTAATGCGCCCTTGCCCGAGGACGACGATGCGCCCATCCCGTGGGATCAGGCGCGCGAGAAGGTGCTCGCGGCCTACGCCGCCTTCGCGCCCGAGATGGCGGACATCGCCAAGAGGTTTTTTGATCGCGGCTGGATCGATGCGGAGGTGCGGCCGGGCAAGGAACCCGGCGCCTTTTCCCACCCCACGGTGCCGGGCGTCCACCCTTACATCCTCCTCAATTACCAGGGCAAGACCCGGGACGTGATGACCCTTGCCCACGAGCTGGGGCACGGGGTGCACCAGGTGCTCGCCGCCCCGCAAGGCCACCTGTTGAGGGAGACGCCGTTGACCCTGGCCGAAACCGCGTCCGTCTTCGGCGAAATGCTCGCCTTCCGCGCCATGCTCGAATCCGAGGCCGAGCCCCGGCGCCGGCGCGTCATGCTGGCGTCAAAGGTCGAGGACATGCTCAATACGGTGGTGCGCCAGGTTGCGTTCCACGAGTTCGAGCTCGAGGTGCACACGATGCGCCGGTCGGGCGAGCTTACGGCCGAGCGGCTGTGCGAGATCTGGCTCGAGGTGCAGCGCGCGAGCCTGGGTCCGGCGCTCCGCCTCGACGGGGATTACCGGTACTACTGGTCCTACATCCCCCACTTCATCCATTCGCCCTTTTACGTCTACGCTTACGCTTTCGGCGATTGCCTGGTGAATTCACTGTACGCGGCCTACCAGGACTCGGAGGTCGGGTTTAAGGAGAAGTATCTCGACATGCTCAAGGCGGGCGGCACGAAGCGGCACAAGGAGTTCCTCGCTCCGTTCGGTCTCGATGCGCGCGCCCCCGCCTTCTGGGAGCGGGGGCTCGAGATGATTTCCGGCTTCATCACGGAACTCGAGGGGCTGGGTTGAGCGTCGCCATGGCGGATGCCGTTAAAAAGGGGAGAGGCGAGGAATCGACGCTGTCCGGCCGTATCAGGCGCTATGCCCAGGTGTCCACCGCCGTCGGCTCGCTGGCGGCGCGGCTCGCGGGCGAGCGCTATCTGGGCCTCAAGCTCGACCGCGCCCGCCACGCGGCGGAGCTTCGGGCCGCGCTCGGCGGCATCAAGGGCCCGCTCATGAAGGTGGCGCAGTTGCTGTCCACCGTTCCCGACGCCCTGCCCTCGGAATACGTCCGGGAACTCAGGGAGTTGCAGGCCAACGCGCCTTCCATGGGCTGGCTGTTCGTCAAGCGCCGCATGACCGCCGAGCTGGGAGGCGACTGGCAAAAACGGTTTGCGAGCTTCGACCACGAGGCCGCGGCGGCGGCGTCGCTGGGCCAGGTGCACGGGGCGGTCGGGCTCGACGGCCGGGAGTTCGCCTGCAAGCTGCAATATCCCGATATGGACTCGGTGGTCGAGGCGGACCTCGCGCAGCTCAAACTGGCCTTTGCGCTTTACGAGCGCATCGACCCGGTCATCGTCACGGACGAAATCCATGCCGAGATTTGCGAGCGCCTGGCCGAGGAACTCGACTACGTCCGCGAGGCGCAGAACATGCGCCTTTACGCATCCATGCTGAGACGCGAGCCCGAGGTGCACGTGCCACAGCCGATAGACGAGCTTTCGACCCGAAGGCTCTTGACCATGACCTGGCTTGACGGCGCGCCGCTTCTGGAATTGGTCGGCGGGCACATCGAAAGCCGCAACGCCGTGGCGCACAACATGTTCCGCGCCTGGTACGTGCCCTTCTATGATTTCGGGATCATTCACGGCGATCCGCATCTCGGCAATTATACGGTGAGATCCGACTGCTCCATCAACCTCATGGACTTCGGCTGCATCCGGATCTTCGAGCCGAAGTTCGTGCAGGGCGTGATCGACCTCTACTGGGCGCTCGCGCGCGAAGACGAGGATCTCGCGGTCCATGCCTACGAGACCTGGGGCTTCGAGAGGCTCACGCGCGAGGTGATCGAGGTATTGAACCTCTGGGCCCGGTTCCTTTATGCGCCGCTGATGGAGGACAAGGTCCGCCGCATCCAGGAAACGGAAGGCGGCCTTTACGGGGCCGAGGTGGCGGAGAAGGTGCATCGCGAATTGAGGCGCCTTGGCGGCATCACCCCGCCGCGCGAGTTCGTCCTCATGGACCGCGCCGCGATCGGGCTGGGCTCGGTGTTCACGCACCTCAAGGCCGAGATCAACTGGCACCGGTTGTTCCACGGCCTGGTCGACGATTTCGACGCGGAAAAGCTCGCCCGCCGCCAGAAACGCGCGCTCAAAGAGGCCGGGGTGGCGCTCGCGGGATAGGGCGCGGGCGCAAA
>CBESNX010000118.1:0-5244 GCA_965531025.1 uncultured bacterium | reverse complement strand
CCCGACAGGCGCACCAATATGCGCGCGGTGAAACCCCATATCCGGCGGTCCTCGAAGATCAGCTCATAGAAGTGGCGCTTGCGCCCGTCGCGGATGCCGGCATGGCGCCGGAAGTTGGCGGGATCGAGGGCGAAGGACAGCGGGCATTCGAACACCTCGGCGACCTCATGGGGGTCGGGGTGTATTTCGATCGGCGGCGTGATCATGCCGATGACCGGCGTCACCAAGAACCCGGTCACGGTGGCATGGTCCTCGATCTGGCCGAGGATGCGCACCCGGTCCGGCGCGATGCCGGTCTCCTCCTCCAACTCGCGCAGCGCCGCCGCCCGCGCGTCCTCATCCACCCCCTCGATGCGCCCGCCGGGGAAGCTGATCTGCCCGGCGTGATCGGCAAGATGGTCGGTGCGCCGGGTCAGCAGCACCGTGACGCCGCCGGAGCGCACGATCAGGGGCACCAGCACGGCGGCCGGGATCAACGTCTCGTTCACCTCGAGCGCCAGATCGTACTCTTCGGCGCCGACGACCGTGTCCGCGTCCACCACCGGCGCCAGCGCATCGAACGCGGCGGCGAGCCGCCGGGCGATGACTTCGGGGGTCAGCTTCATGTCTCCGGCGTCCCCAGCGCAAAGAAATGTCCCTTGCTCCATACCCCGTAAAGCCGTTCGCCCTCCACCGTCTCTTCCTCCCCGAGCGCCACGAGTTGATAATACACCGGACGCGCGATCAGGGCATCGAGGCCGTCGCGCACATGGATGTAGGGGCTGGGCTCGCCGGTCTCTTGGTCGAAGGTTACATGGATGGGGTGGTCGGCGTCCGCCGTGAGGACGTCATCCAAGTTGGTGCGAAAGCGCAAGCCTTGCCCCTCGCCCACGCCCGAGACCGTAAGCTCGACGGCGACGAACGGCGCGTCGTCGACCTCGATCCTGCCTTTTTCCGCCGGAGTCTCCAGCCAATAGACGCCTTCGGAGTCGCGGCGCAGCACACCGGCGAACAGCTTCACCAACCGATTGCGGCCAATCGGCGAACCATGGTAAAACCACGTTCCGTCGCGGCCGATCCGCATATCGAGATCGCCGCATGGTCGAGGCCCGTCGGGACGGCCGCGTGCATCGGCGCTTTCGGCGCGGGCGTCGAATTTTTTGGCTAACTCCGCCGCCTCTTTTGCCGTGTCCTCGTTTTCCATTTATTCGCTGTAATTTTTTGCCGTTTGGTCTTAGAGAAGCGCAGAGATGCCACAATGACGGTCCCCGACACAACCCCCGAAGCCCCGAACCCAAGCGCCGGCGAACCATCGGCCAAGCTCGCCAAGGAGATCGAGGCCCTCGGCCAGCGCCTCGGTGAAGTGCGCGCGGCCATCGGCAAGGTCATCTTCGGCCAGCAACAGGTCGTCGACGAAACCCTGATCACCTTGCTCGCGGGCGGACACGCGTTGCTTATCGGCGTGCCGGGACTGGCCAAGACGCTCCTGGTGGAAACACTCGGCGACGTGCTGGGTCTGGACGACAAACGGGTGCAGTTCACCCCCGACCTCATGCCGGCGGACATACTGGGTTCGGAGGTGCTCGAGGAATCGGAGACCGGCAAGCGCTCCTTCCGTTTCATCAAGGGCCCGGTCTTTTGCCAGCTTCTGATGGCCGATGAGATCAACCGGGCGAGTCCCCGCACCCAGTCGGCGCTTCTCCAGGCGATGCAGGAGCACAAGATTTCCGTCGCCGGCCAGGATCACGACCTGCCGACGCCGTTCTACGTACTGGCGACCCAGAATCCGTTGGAGCAGGAAGGCATCTATCCCCTGCCCGAGGCGCAACTCGACCGATTCCTCCTGCAGATCGACGTGCTTTATCCCGACAAGGGCACGGAGCGGCACATAATGATCGCGACCACGGGCGTCGAGGATGAGCAACCCGCCCGGGTCATGACGGCCAAGGAACTGATCGAGGCCCACAGGCTGATCCGCCGCATCCCCGTCGGCGAAAGCGTCGTCGAGGCGATACTCGCCCTCGTCCGGGCGGGCCGGCCCGACAGCACGGAACTGCCGGACATCAAGAAGCACATGTCCTGGGGACCGGGGCCGCGGGCGAGCCAGGCGCTGATGCTGGCGTGCCGGGCGCGGGCCGTGCTCGAGGGACGTCTCTCTCCATCGGTTGACGACGTGCTTGCCCTCGCCCATCCGATTCTGCGCCACCGTATGGCGCTGAACTTCTCGGCGCGGGCCGACGGCGTGACCATGGACCAGGTGATCGACAAATTGTGCGCGCCTCTCCTTTAGGAAAGGGTCCGAACGCGGCTCCTTCGGCGAAGGATCGAATGCGACAATGGCGGTAACACAGCCCACAGCGCTGCAACGGGCGGAAGAACTGGCGGCCACCATGCCAACGCTTCTCGTCGCGGCGGAACGGGTGGCGAGCACCGTCGCCCAGGGCGTCCATGGGCGCCGCCGCATCGGTCAGGGCGACACCTTCTGGCAGTTCCGCCAATACCAGCCCGGCGATACGACGCAAAGGATCGACTGGCGCCAGTCGGCGAAGTCCCAGCGGGTCTTCATCCGCGAGCACGAATGGGAGGCGGCCCAGAGCATCTGGCTGTGGCGGGACGCATCGGCGTCCATGCATTACGCTTCCGACCGCAACCTGCCGGAGAAGGGCGACCGGGCGGAGCTTCTGCTGCTGGCGCTGGCGTCACTGTTGGTTCGCAGCGGCGAGCATGTCGCCTTCATGGGAGAAGGATATCCGCCTTCCAGCGGTCGCGCCGTGCTCAACCGCATGGCGGCTTCCCTGCTTCATGGCGGCACCACGACCGGCAACGCGCCGCCCCCGGAGCCCTTGCCGCGCGACGCCCAAATCGTGCTATTCAGCGATTTCCTGGGTCCCCCCGAAGAAATCGAGGCCGCGGTCAAGGGTTATGCCGCCCGCGGCGTCGCCGGGCATCTCTTGCAGATACTCGACCCGGCGGAGGAAGCGTTCCCGTTTTCGGGGCGCATCCGCTTCGAGGGCCTGGAGGAGGAAGGCGACGCGCTGATCGACCGTACCGAACGGGTGCGCGATCAGTATCGCGACCGGCTTGCGGGTCTGAGGGTGAATCTCACGGCCCTGGCGCGGCGACACGATTGGACCTTTTCCGTGCATCACACCGACCGCCCGGCGTCTTCGGCGTTGCTGGCGCTTTACGGGGCGCTGGCGCGGGTGCCGGTTTAATCGGCGCGCGAAACCGGTAGCGGACGATGTTGAGTTTTGGCTTCCTCGCTTTGACCTCGCCCTGGATGCTCACGGCGCTGGTGGTCCTGCCGGTGCTGTGGTGGCTTCTCAAGGTGACGCCGCCGGCGCCCCTGCTGGTGCGGTTTCCCGCCGTCCGCCTGCTGTTCGGCTTGCACGAGGAGGAGCAAACGCCGGCCAAGACGCCGTTGTGGCTGGTCATATTGCGCATGGTGCTCGCCACCCTCGTCATCCTCGCCCTTGCCCATCCGCTGCTCAATCCGGGCACCCGGCTGACCGGCGCCGGGCCGCTCATCCTCGTCGTCGATGACGGTTGGGCGGGCGGGCGCAATTGGCAGGCGCGGATCGGGGCCATGGACGAGCTTCTCGATCAGGCCGAGCGCCTCTCCCGCCCGGTGATGGTGCTGGGAACGGCGCCGCCGGCTTCCGGCAAGCCGCTCACTGCCAGCAAGTTGTTGCGCGCCGCCGATGCGCGCACGCTGGTGCAGGCGATGGCGCCCAAGCCGTGGCCGGTGGACCGGGCCAGGGCGCTGGATGTCATCGAGGCGGCCGAGATCGAAGGCGCCGCCAACGTCGTGTGGCTGAGCGACGGGCTGGACGACGAGGCGGTCAGGCCCTTGGCCGAGCGGCTGCAACGCTTCGGTAATCTGCACGTGATCGCCGACCAGCCGGCGGCGCTCGCCAAGGTACTGACGCCGCCCAAGACCGAGGGCGCCGAGTTCACCCTCCAGGTGCTGCGCGCCGAGGGGACGGGGGAAGCAACCTTGTGGTTGCGCGGCACCGGCGATGACGGCCGCGTGTTGGTGCGCGAACGCGTCGACTTCGCGGCCGGGCAAGTCTCCAGGCTGGTCACCCTCGCCATACCGTCGGAGCTTCGCAACAATCTCGTGCGCCTCGCCCTTGAAGGCGAGAAGAGCGCCGGCGCCGTCGTGCTTCTCGATGAAAGGTGGCGGCGGCGTCCCGTCGGGCTGGTGACGACGGCGGCGACCGATGCGTCCCAGCCCTTGCTGAACGAGCTTTACTATCTCGAGCGCGCCCTGGCGCCGTTCAGCGAGGTGCGCAAGGGCTCCGTCGATGAACTTCTCAAGCGCTCCCTGGCGGTCCTCATCCTCACCGACTCCAACCCGGTGACCGAAGCCACGCGCAAGGCCATCGAGGCATGGATGAACAAGGGCGGCACCGTGATCCGCTTCGCCGGACCCCGCCTCGCCCAGAAGCAGGACGGCCTGATACCGGTCAAGCTTCGCGCCGGCGACCGCTCGTTGGGCGGCGCCATGTCCTGGACCCGGCCGGCGGCGCTCGCCCCGTTCGAGGCAGGCTCGCCCTTCGCCGGGATCAAGGTGCCGGACGACGTCCTGATCTCGCGCCAGGTCCTTGCCCAGCCGTCACTCGACCTCGCCGCCAAGACCTGGGCGCGGCTCGCCGACGGCACGCCGCTGGTCACCGCCGAGCGCCGCGGCCAGGGGCGGCTCGCCCTGGTGCACACGGCCGCCGATACCGATTGGTCGAATCTGCCCCTTTCGGGGCTGTTCGTCGAAATGCTGCGCCGCATCGTCGGCTTGAGCCACGGGGTGACGGGGGGCGGCGCCAAGTACTCCTTGCCACCGCTTCAGACGCTCGACGGTTACGGACGTCTCCAGAACCCGCCCGCCATCGCCGAGCCGATTAGTGGCGAGGCGTTGCTGAGGACGCCGATCGGCCCGACCCATCCGCCGGGATTCTACGGCAATGATTCGGCCAGGATCGCGCTCAACCTTTCGCCGGCGCTGACCAAGCTTGCCGCCGTCAAGGAGTTGCCCGCCGGGGTAAGGCGGAGTTTCTACTCCAAGACCCGCGAACGCGACCTCAGGCCGTGGCTGCTGGCCGCCGCCCTCCTTATCGCCATCGCCGATATGTGGATCAGCCTGATCTTGAGGGGACTGCTGCCCAACCCGTGGCCGGGCAAGGGACCGGGCGGTCGGAGTGGCGCGCGTGCCGGGCGGGCGGCGGCGGGTCTCCTCGCCGCCCTGTTGGTGATCGGGCAACCGGCCGA
>CBESNX010000117.1:0-5272 GCA_965531025.1 uncultured bacterium | reverse complement strand
CGCCCTTCGTGCTACCATCGTCGGCAACTGGCGGGAGCCATCTGGGGAATCTCGGTTGAAGGGCAGCGGGTTTGAACCGCGGCGCGCGCCTAAAGGGGACCCATGGCCGGGGGCACGTATAATGGGGGCTCGGAATAGTAGTCGATGAATAGATTGATGCGCTTGGATTTGCCGGTGTTTCTTACGGAATGGCGCCAGCGGTTGTTGAAGTCGTAAACCCGGCCGGTGTGCATGCAGAACTCCTCTTCCCCGATCCGGTAACGGACGGCCGCGCCGCCCGTGAGCGGCACGTGGAGCCGGTGGGCGACGTAAGCGAAGGGTTGCCCGTCCGCGTGGGGCAGGATTTCCGCGCCCCCCGGCAAGGCCACCAGGGCAATCCTGGTGATGAGACCGTTCGGCGTCTTGACGTAGCCGATCGCCTGGTCGACGACGGGCTCGAGCACCTCCTTGAACGCGCCCCATTCCCGGAAGGTGTAAATGGGGCCAAGCGCGGTCTCAAACCGCTCGGTCGGCATGAAGGGCGCGGGATCGATCCCCCTGGGTCGGCTCCAGGCCAGGATCAGATCCTCGATGATATGGACACGCCACGGATTCTTATCGCGGATCCATTCGTGGCGAAAGATCATGGCCTGCGTGGCGGAGTGCGCCTTATCCGCCATCACTTCCTGACGGAAGGTATTGCGCGTCCACATCTCCTCGGAAAGCCCGGTTACGAACTCCGCCGCCGCAGCGGCGTCCACCGGGCCGAGGTCCTTGTAAGCAACGCCGATATCCATCCTCTGGCTCCGGCCACCCCTCCGATGACAGCACAAGCAATGGGCGCGGCGCCCTTCACCGCCGCTTACGCCCCCTATTATAGGCAACACGGACTGTTGCCTGCAACCGAGACCTGCTTTCCGCGATTGCCCGGCACGATTTCGCGCGAGGCCCCTGTTCGGGCCCAGCACCTGCCGCGCCTCCCGGCGTGGGATGTCGCGCGATTGCCTCCGTGTTGTTCGGGAAATTTTCCCGAACGGGCGTGAGTCGCAATCATACGCTCTTTCGCCGCTTTTTCATGTTCGAGCTTTCACGGTTTCCCGGCCTGCAAAGTGAAGGGGGGCTTTGGTGCCCAGGGTGGCCTCGCTCGCGCGAATCCGGGCGCTGTTTCACACAGCGTTCATGGCCGCGAAGATGGGCGCATCCCCACCGCACTGGTGAATGAGCAAGTTGCCCGAGCGGTAAACGTCGAGGTTGGTCGGTTTTCTCATTCAAGTGCTGGTGTCCGCTTTGGGGCGCATAGCAGACCAACTTTAGGGTTGGCATTTACTTCCGGTGATGACCCATAGCGGACATAGCCTCAGTTCTCGGCCTGTGCGGCGTACATCTCACACTCCGCTGGGTTCGGCTCCCACTCAGTTAGAAGAACGTCGCTTTCAGCTATCTGGCGGGAGAGCCTGCCAGCTATTGAGCTTTCCCAGGAGTTCGGCTAGAAGTGAGAGACCGGTAGAGCAATGGAGTTTGCACGTGCAGTCGTTGGCCGAAGGCTGTAGTCGCGAGGTGTTGCCACCATGTTGATGAGCTATCCCGCTTCCAAGCAAGGGCCCCTGGCAGCCGGAGAGCGGCTTTACGACCTTGCGTTCCTCGACGTCAAGGGCCAGCCCCTCTCCCTTTACAACAACAAGGTCTACGGCTGGCCAAAGGCCATACACGTTACGGCTTCGCCCGAGAATGCATTGGTCGAGCTGGAACGCTTCGCCAGTCTCTCCAAGGAATTTGGCCAAGCGGAAACCCATGCCTTGGCGATCACGGGGGCGCCGGTGGAGGCGAACGCGGCCGTTGTGGAGCGCCTCAAGCTGCCGTTTCCCGTCTTGAGCGATCCCGAGAGCGCTCTGCACAAGGCCGCTGGGCTCAATGAGTCCGCTGGCGCCGTCACATTGATGTTTGACCCGGTGCTGCGCTTGGAGCGAAAGATTACCGGTGCCGACGGGGCGAGCCAGGCCGAGGTGGCGCTCGCCCATGCCCGTGCGCGTGCCGAGGTTCTGCGGCCGAGCGTCGTCGCGGCACAGGCGCCGATTCTGGTCGTGCCCAACGTGCTCGACCGCGACCACTGCCGCCGTCTCATGACCTTTTGGGAACAGGGGCAGAAGCTCGACAATATGGTCACCTCATCCGAGGAGCGGCCAAACCGTGCCAATCCCAAGACCAAGATCCGCGCCGACGTGATCATCCCTGAGGACTCGCCAGAAAGCCAGGAGCTGATCGACGTGATGGGCCGCCGCCTGCTGCCTGAAGTCCTCAAGGGCTTCGCCTTCCGCGTCAGCCGGATGGAGCGATTTCGCATCGGCTGCTACGATTCGACCTCCGGCGGCCACTTCGCGCCGCACCGCGACAACACCACGCCGCGGACCAAACACAGACGCTACGCGCTGACGTTGAACCTCAACACCGGCGAGTACGAGGGTGGGTTCTTGCGGTTTCCCGAGTATGGGCCACAGCTCTACGCGCCGCCGGCGGGGGGCGCCATCGTGTTCTCCTGTTCGCTGCTTCATCTGGTCTCGCCGGTCACCAGCGGCCGGCGTTTCGTGATCGTGGGTTTCTTCTGGGGCGAGGAGGAGCACAAGATCTACGAACGCACCCATGCCGATCTAACGTTCGAGCAGTCGCTTTCGGGCTGATTCGCGTCGAACTCGATCAGCTCGCCCGCCAGGTCGATCCCTCATAGCCACCTCGGCAGGAGCGGTTCCGCGAATTTCGAGAGAATGTCCGCTTGTGGCTATAAGCGGACATCGGGGGCGCCGGTCAAAACCCAACCACGCCGACCTTTATGAGTACACGACCTACTAGTATCGTGAAACGGAGATTCATTGAACAATGAATAATTCTGGGGCGGAAATCTTGAGCCTCCGGCAATGGCAAACCCAAACAGGGGCCAAAGGCCCCTGGACCCCTTAAGCGGGTTGCAAGGGCTTGCGGCCCTTGCCGGGGATTGCAAGGGGCGGCGCCCCTCTGCCGCGCAGCGCAATCCGGTTCGTATTATTCGCTGATCGCTTGAAACCGTATATCAGGCGATCAGCGTCACCGGCTCCAAGGCGTCGCCCTGGGGCAGGACCTTGCCGATGATGGCGGCGCGCTCATAGCCTGTGCGCTTGAGCTCCTCGAGGCAGGCTTCGGCCCGATCGTGCGGAACGGAAGCTAACAATCCGCCCGCCGTCTGGGGGTCGAAGATCAGCGGATAGCGCTCGTGCCTCGAGGCCGCCTCGACGTCGCGGATGGCCCGGCGCAACCGCACGTTCTCCGGCTGCAGCGAGCTCAAGATGCCGGCCTTAACGGTCTCTTCCGCCCCCTCGAGGATGGGGATCGACGAAAGTGTGAGCTCGACATCGACGCCGGAGGGCCGCGTCATCTCGACGAGGTGGCCCAAAAGCCCGAAGCCGGTCACGTCCGTACAGGCCCGCACGCCGTGGCGGAACAGGCACGCCGCGCCCTCGCGGTTCGATTGCAGCATGGACTCCAGCGCGCCCTCGATCCACCTTCCCTTGGCCTTGAGGCGCATGTCGGCGGCGAACAGGGTCCCGGTGCCGAGGGGTTTGGTGAGAACCAATACATCGCCGGCGCGCATGCCCTCCTTGCGCAGCAGGCGGTCGCGGTCGGCGAGGCCGTTGACGGAAAAGCCGAGCGAAAGCTCCGCCCCCTCGCAGGTGTGCCCGCCCACCAGCGCCGTGTCGGCCGCGCGCAACACCTTGAGCGCGCCCGACATCATCAAGAAAAGCGTCTCCTCGACCTTCGCCTCCACCCCGTAGGGCACGGTGGCGATGGCGAGCGCCGATTGGGGCTCGGCCCCCATGGCGAAGATGTCGCCCAGGCTGTGATTGGCCGCGACCTGGCCGAACACGTAGGCGTCCTCGATGAAGGAGCGGAAGAAGTCCACCGTGTGCACCATGACCTTGCCGTCCGGCACCGCCACCACGGCCGCGTCGTCGGGCTCCCGCAGCCCCACCAGGATGTCGTCGCGCGCCACCGGCTCGAGCGCCTCGAGCGCGCGGGCGAGCACGGTGCTCCCCACCTTCGCGCCGCAGCCGCCGCAACGCATGGCGACGGCGGAGATCTCCTTGATCACCTTCTTGTCCGCGAGCCCCGGGGCGATGTCGGCCTTTTCCTTCTCCTCCATCTCGGGCAACTCGTTGTACTTGCGCACGAAACGCCGGTCGATCCAGTCCTTCCAGCGCCAGATCAACCGCCCTTCGAGCGCCCAGTTGCCCCGCGAGGCGACGGCGTACTTCTCGCCGGTGCTGATCAGGCTCAGGTACCTGCGCTGCGGCGCATACGGCCGCAAGCGCCTGTTCAGCAAGATGCGCCGCAGGTTCCGGGCAAGCGGCGGGCCGTGGCGCACCGCGAAGACGCCCGCCTTCTCGCGCGGGTGGTTGAAGACCGCCGCGATGTCGCCCGCGGCGAACACGTGGGCGTGCGAATAGGACTGGAGCGAATCGTTGACCCGGATGAAGCCGTTCGCATCCAGCTCCAGCCCCGTTTCCTGGAGCCAGGGCGCGGCGGACGCCATGGTCACCCAGAGGATCTCATCGAGCGCGATGTCGGCCCCGTTCTCGCAATGAAGCAGCCCGGCCTCCACCCCGAGCACCCTGTGATTGGTATGCACGTCGACCCCGCGCCGAGACAGAATGCGCCGGAACTTCGCCCGCACCTTGGGGTTGTGGGTGGGCAGGACCTCATCCGTATCGGTGATAAGATGGAACTCCAGGTGATCGGCGCCGCGCCCCTGTTCGGCCAGCAACCGTCCGAGCCGGTGCTGAACGCTGAGCAGCAGCTCGACCCCGCCGGCGCCGGCGCCGATGACGCCGATCCGTACCACATCATCGCGGGCCAGCACCCGCCCGGCGACCCTTTGCCAATGGGCGACGAACCGGTCGATGGGTTTGACCGGCACGGCATGCTCCGAGGCGCCCGGAACCTGCGCCGTGTTGGGGGTCGAGCCGATGTTGATGGACAGCACGTCATAAGGCGCCGGGGGCCGCTCGCGGCACAGCACCCGCTTGTTCTCGAGGTCGAGCCCCACGGCCTCGGCGTGATAAAACCGCGCGCCCGCGAACCGCGCCAGCGGCCCGAGGTCGATATGGGCGACATCGAAGCCGTAATGGCCGGCGATGAAGCCCGGCAGCGTGCCCGAGTAGGGCGCGTGCACGTCCCGGCAGATCAGCGTCAGGCGCACGCCGGGGACGGGCTTCATGCCGAATCTCTTGAGCACCGCGATATGGCTGTGGCCGCCCCCCAGCAGCAC
>CBESNX010000116.1:0-5332 GCA_965531025.1 uncultured bacterium | reverse complement strand
ACTCCTTCACGTCACAGTGACACAAGGTGATTTGATCGCCGGGCGTAATTGCCTTAATAGACCGGGGGAGAAGGACAACGCGCGCAACGTTGTACAACCTGATGCCACGATCCCGGCCGGTGAAAGTCACGGGCGCGCTTCGGTGACGGAGGCCGGGTGAGCCATAAGAGAAGGAGTGTGGTCATGGCGTATTCCAAGCTTTCCTTCCTGGCGTTGGGCGGTATCGGTGCGCTTGCCGTATCCGCGCTTCTTGCCGGGGCGGCCTACTCGGCGGCGCCCGAGCCCAAGGTCATCACGCTGACTCAGATTGGATGCCAGTTCCTCGAATCCGAGAACGGCGTCAGCCACGGATTCAAGCCGAAGAGCGCCAAGGACTGCGAGGCGATCAACGCCCGTACCGGAAAGGAGCGTCTGGCCAAGGCCAAGACCCTGATGCTCGCGCCCGGCAAGTACATCTTCCGGGTCACCAACACGAACGTGCCTTACGAGCTGGGGTTCTGGTTGCGGGAGCACGACTACAGCTTGCGCAATCCCCTCCATATGCTGACCAAGCTCAGCGTCTCGGGCGGCAACTTGCATTTGGGCCAAACCCAGGACTACGAGGTCGAGCTCAAGGAGGGCGAATACCTCTACTCCTGCCCCTTGAACCCGACCCCCGACTACAGGCTGGTGGTCAAGGGGTAACCCCCCTCCCGGCCCGCAAGCCGCTTTTTTCTTGCCTGACCGGCGGCGCCCGCGGCCCGTCAAGCGGTCAGTCCTGCCGCGCGCCGCGCTTGCGATTCGCCGTGGGGCCAATCCCGAACGAATGCCCCATGATCCTGAAGGCGAGGGGCGCGACGAAGATCGCCAGCACGATGCGCGCGAGATGATGGACCGTGACGAAGGCGACGTCGATCCCGAGCGACAGTGCGATCAGGGTCATCTCCACGACGCCTCCGGGGGAGAGCGAGAGAAGCAGCGCCTGGCTCGGAACGCCGGCGAAGCTGTGCACCGCGTACGAGAAGGCCACCGCCGAGCCGATCAGGATGAGGGCGGAGCCAAGCGCGATGCGAATCGTGCCCAGCACCTCTTGGAGCCTGACGCCCAGATATCTGCAGCCGATGCTCGAGCCCAGCACCAGCTGGGCCAGGATGATCAGCTCGTCCGGGGGCTTCGAGGCGGTGAGCCCGGCCATATGGGCCGCGGCGCTCAAGGCGAGCGGCCCGGTCAGCCGGTAGGCAGGGAATCTCAGCGCCTTGCCGATGAAATAACCGGCTACCCCGCAGACCGCGAGGATGGCGAGATCAGGCAGCGAAACGCCCGGGATCACCGCGCCCATCGCGCCGCCGCCCCGGGGCGTGTAGCCTTCGACCAGCCGGAACCAGAAGGGGATGGTGAACACCACCAGGAAGACGCGGGTGCCATGGGTGAGGAAAATCTTGCGGTCATCGGCCCCCGCCGACGATCCCAGGATCGCCATCTCCATGAGGCCTCCGGGGATGCCGGAGAAAAAGGCGGTGACGGGATCATAGTGGCCGACCTTGCGCAAATACGTAATGCAGGCCGCCGCCCCCAGGACCACGTAAAGGGCCAGCAGCGCCAGGCTGATGAGATACTGCCCCGCGTGCTCGAAGATCCCGGGCGTGAACGCGCTTCCGAGCATGACGCCGATCACCACGATCATGGGCTCGCGCACCCGGGGCTGGACCCTCACCTTGGCGCCGGAAAGGGCGAGGGCCGTCACCACGCAGATGGCCCCCAGCATCCACGGCAGCGGCATGCGAAAATGATTGAACGCGAACCCGCCGATCAGGCCGCAGCCCAGGGTGAAGGCGAGCGGCCCGAGGTCGGATTTGAGAAACGCAAGCACGCGGGACAAAAACCCTTTCCTCCTTTGCTTTGACGGGCTCTTGGCCTCTACGACGGGGCGCCGCGGGCCCACCGTCCCGTTGCCGGGGCCTCGCGCGAACATGCCGCGGGAACGCCGGCCTTTGCAATGCTTGCCCCAGGTAAAGCTCGTGCGTGCAAAAGAGACCGCCCGTGAGCCCACGGAGGGCCGCGGCGCATCACCTCCAAACCCCGGGAGGTGACGTCGCGAGGTAACGGGTGGGCTGGCGGAGCCGCCAGGGCCGGCCGGCCCATTTTGGCGGGACGAAAGGATCCCCGCAAGCCTTCTCGCCGGCTCTTATACGGGATTTCAGAAATTTTGATTCGTTGTATCGGCTCTCACGTTTCGACATGCTCCTGCCTGCGCGAAGCCGAGGCTTCGCTTCGGCGGAGGCAGGCAACGTGAGGCCCTCATCCTGAGCTTGCCTGCCCGCCGCAGTGCTAAGGCAGGCGGGTCGAAGGGTGATGGCTCACTCATTCTGAAATTCGGTATTACCCCTCGCAGAGGCGGTTAACGAGGCTTTTGAGGAACGCTTCGCAGCGCGCGACCTGGCCGATGGCGATGTACTCGTCGGGCTTGTGGGCCTGCGCGATGTCGCCGGGACCGCAGACGATGGTGGGGATCGACGCGCGCTGGTAAAGGCCGGCTTCGGTCCCGAAGCTGATCCTTCCGGGCTTGTTGTCCCCCGTCAGACTCATGGCAAGCTTCAGGATTTCGCTAGCGTCCACCGGGGCGAGAGCCGGGATGTCGGAACGCTCGTCCCAGGTAAAACCGGCTTCTTTGGAGACCGCTTGCATCTCGGGCAGCAACGCCTTTTCCGCGAAGGTCTTGAGCTCGGCAAGGAGATCCCCCGGGTCCCGGTTCGGCAGGTTGCGGATTTCGAAGTCGAAGGAGCAATCCCTGGGCACGATGTTGAGCGCCGTGCCGCCCTGGATCAGTCCGGTGTGCACCGTGGTGTAGGGGGGATCGAAGTTTTCGTCGTGCGGCCCCTCCTTCTTGAGCCGCCGGGCCATGGCCTTGAGGAACGCCACGAGCTCGGCGGCCGCCTCGACGGCGTTGACCGCCTTGTCGACATAGGCCGAGTGGCCTTCCAGGCCGCGGACGCGGCAGTGCACGCCGATCTTGCCCTTATGCCCGTTCACCGCCTTCATGCCCGTCGGCTCTCCGACGACGCAGCAGGCCGGCCGCACGGGGCTGTGCTCGAGTTGCTCGACCAGCCGCCGGGCGCCGAAACAGCCGACCTCCTCGTCAAAGGTGAAGGCGAGGTGCACCGGAACCTTGATATCCCGGCGCAAGAATTCGGGCGCAAGCGCAAGGACCACGGCGATGAAGCTTTTCATGTCGCAGGTGCCGCGCCCAAAAAGCTTGCCGTCCCGTTCCGTCACGATAAACGGGTCCGATGTCCAGTCCTGGTCCTCGACCGGCACCACGTCGGTGTGGCCCGAGAGCATGAGGCCCGACTTGTGCGTTGGTCCCAGCGTCGCGTAGAGGTTGGCCTTCTTGCCGGTCTCGTCGTGGATCAGCCGGGAATCGACGCCGAGATCCGCAAGGTAATCGCGCACGAACTCGATCAGCGCGAGGTTGGATTTGTGGCTGACGGTGTCGAAGCCGACCAGCCTGCGGATCAGTTCAACGGTCCTTGGCCGCGGCTCGGTCATGGCGGTGTCCGGCGTCTCCATGAAGCTCTGCCTTGCTATAGTTATTGCGCCGCCGGCGAGGAACGAGGGGCGCGGCGATCAGGGGCCGTGGCCCGCCTGCCGTTCGGGCGCGGCGCCGGGCGGCGGATCACGGCAGGAACTGCTCCTTGACGATGCGCTCCTCGAGGTTGTGCTCGGGATCGAACAGCAAGCTGAGCGTGATGTCGCGGTCCTCGAACACCTTTACCTCGGCCACGTCGCGCACCTCGGTGTAATCGGCGACCGCGCTGACGGAGCGTTTGTCCGCTTCCAGGATCTCGAAGGTCACGCGCGCGGACCGGGGCAGCAGCGCGCCGCGCCAGCGCCGGGGCCTAAAAGCGCTGATCGGGGTCAGCGCCAGGAGCCCCGCCCCCAGCGGGATGATCGGCCCATAGGCGGAGACGTTGTACGCGGTGCTGCCGGCCGGGGTGGCGACGAGAACCCCGTCGCAGATCAGCTCGTCCAGCCGTATGGTCCCGTCCACCTGGATGCGGATCTTCGCCGCCTGGCGGACCTCGCGCAAAAGCGACACCTCGTTGATCGCAATCGCCTCGTGCCGTTCACCGCCGATGGTACGCGCCTGCATCCTCAAGGGATGAAGGGCGACCGCCTCGGCCGCGTCCAGCCGCTCTTCGAGACCCTCGACCTCGTAGTTGTTCATCAGGAAACCGATGGAGCCGCGGTGCATGCCGTAGATCGGCGCCTTGTGGCCGATGGTGCGGTGCAGGGTTTCCAGCATGAAGCCGTCGCCGCCGAGCGCGACGATCACGTCCGCCTTCTCCGGGGCGACGTGCCTGTACTTCTCCGTAAGGGCGGCAAGGGCTTCCCTGGCGGGAGCGGCGTCGGCCGCCGCGAAAGCGATGTTCTTGAACCCCATGATCCTGACACGAATTCGGCGCCCTGCCGGGCGAGACTCGCCAGAGTATACCCGAGCCCCGGTTTTGCGCCAGTGGCGCCGCGGGCAAGCGGCGCCTTCGGCGGCCGGCCCCCGTTCCGCGCCCGCCAAGACAACGGCGGCAAGAGCGAACCCTTGCATTCACAAACGGCCCTTCCGCTCCGGTCATCGGCAGGCATCCGGCCGCTCCAAAAACTCCGCGCGCTTAAGCCTTCCTTAACAATATTCATTAACCATGACGGCGCCATCTCGTGGCATCGAAAAATCTTGATCAGGAGCTCGCTATGGTGCTTTCGAACGAGCAACTCGACGTTTTGATCGATACGGTCGAGGCGAGGCTTGCCCAAATGCTGGTCTTCGGATGCGAGGATCGCGAAGAGCTCGCGTCGCTCAAGCGATGCAGGTTGGAGCTCCGCGTCACCCGGGCCGCCCATCCGCGCGAGGGCGCCGGAAGGCTGCGCTTCCATCCGCTGCGGCGGATGGACGAGGGCGCGCCGTTGGGCTCGGATCCCTTGGCTGCGAGGGCAGGGGCCGGCCCGGGCCGCACTCCTCCAGGCGAAGTGCGCGGCAGCGTTTTCAGGCCCAAAGAGAGAACGGTCGATCCCCGCTCCGGGCTCAACGGAACATGGCCTCGCGCCCAAACCCCGCGCCGGCCGCTACACGCCTGAGGCGCACACCGTCTAGCCCCCTCGGAACCGGCGTGCGGAGGACCGGCCGACGCCGGCCAACGCCCGCCGGCCCGCGCCATTCCCTCGCCGGACTTCCGGCTAGAGCACTCTCCGACCAAATTGAACCATTTGACCGGGATGATTTTGCGGTGCCTTTTTATGAAATATCCGGGCTAGGCGCGTGTCGCATGGCAATGTGGGGCATCGGCAAAGATACGCAACGACG
>CBESNX010000115.1:0-5395 GCA_965531025.1 uncultured bacterium | reverse complement strand
CCGCCCTCACGCGCAGCCCGTCGCCGCCTTTAACCGAACCGAACTTCTCGGGCGCTTGGCAAAGCTCGTGGGCCGGGACGGTCTGTGGCCCGTTGAACAGCATCACGACCCTGATGTCCTTGCGCGCCGTTTTCGACGGTCCCGCCGTGAAGTTCGTTCTGGGACCCCAGTTTTGCCCCTGCATGGCATCGATTACCGCCTTTTCGAAGGCTTTTTGATCCATATCGAACGGATTGCCGTGCACCACCACGAGAGTGTCTCGACCGCCCGACGTCTCAACAAAATTCCGATACGAGTATAGGTGGGAGGATTGGGCCTCCGTCCTGACGCTGCATGCACCCAGGATCAGAAGGAACGCTGTCAAGATCAAGGCAATAGAATTGTGCATTTTCGGGCTCCACAAGTCGATATTGAGACATGCTAATTAATAGCTGGAGCCTTACCACTCGCGACAAGACGTGGGAAGTAAACACAAATAAACTTCCGGTGAGCAGAAAGTGATCAGAGATCCAGGTCCCGGACGGTGCGGGCGTGCTCCTGGATGAAGGCGAGGCGCGACTCGGGCTTGCGCCCCATCAGGCTTTCGACCCGTTGGGCCGTGAGTTTCATCTCGTCCTCGGGTATGGTGATCCTGAGCAGGACCCTTTTTCGCGCATCCATGGCGGTGTCGTGCAACCGCGAGGGCGGCATGTCCTCGCGCCGCTCTCAAAGCAGGAGTTTGGCCTTGGCCCGGCCGCGCGTGGCTGGGACGGCGATCGTCGCCACGCCAACGGTCTTGTTCGAATGGCCGGGCCGCGGCGGCGCCCGGGCGTTCAAGAGGCTCGGCTGGTTGATCGGATGCCCGGAACCGGGGGCTCAGCCGTGCTCCGTGTCACCGCTTTGCCTGGGCGTCGGCGACGATCTTCGCGAAGATGACATCGAGTTCCCTGGCCATTTTGTCCAGGGCCGGGCTGCGGTAGGGGGCGAAGACGCTGCTCGGGGTGCGGTAGGTCAGGGTGGCCGCGCCGTCCGGATTTTCGGTCAGATAGAAGCGAAGGGGGGCTTCGATTCCAGCCGCAACGGACGCCTCGAGCATGCGCACGGCGAAGTCGTTACGGAAAACCATGATGACCTGGTTGCCGGGAATTTTGACGCCGCGGGCGGCGGCCCCGGCGCTGGCGCTCGCCATGGCGACGATTCCCATGCGGTTGGCGCGGATGGCGTTTTGCAGGTGCCGGGAGAAGGCATCGAACTGAACCCCCGTGTGGACGACCTTGGTGCCTGCCGCGGGCGCGGAATCATCCGCCGGAACAAGGGCGGCGGAGAAGACCGTAAGGACCACCACGCCCCCAGGAAGCCACCCCAGAAGCCTTCGTGATAGCCGTGCAGACATGCCGGATCTCTTGCTCGGTTGTGTCGTGTTTCGCAGACGGCGAATGCCGTGGACAGATTATCGGTTTCGAAGCGAATCGCCAGTTCCAAATCCGCGTTATCGCGACAATGTGATCAAACGTCGAGGTCCCGAAAGGTGCGGGCGTGCTCCTGGATGAAGGCGAGGCGCGACTCGGGCTTGCGCCCCATCAGGCTTTCGACCCGTTGGGCCGTAAGTTTCATCTCGTCCTCGGGTATGGTGATCTTGAGCAGGACCCTTTTTTGCGCATCCATGGTGGTTTCGCGCAACTGCGAGGACGGCATTTCGCCGAGCCCCTTGAAGCGGCTGATCTCGATCCGGCCCTTGCCGGCAAACGTGGTGGCGAGCAGTTCGTCCTTGTGGGCGTCGTCCCGGGCATAGGCCGTGACCGCCCCCTGGGTGATGCGGTAGAGCGGCGGCAGGGCGAGAAAGAGATGGCCGTTTTCGATCAGCTTGGGCATCTCCCGGTAAAAGAAGGTGATCAGCAGCGACGCGATATGCTGCCCGTCCACATCGGCGTCGGTCATGATGATGACCCGCTCATAGCGGAGCTTGCGCTCATCGAAACGCTCGCGCAAGCCGCAACCCAGGGCCTGCGCAAGGTCGTTGAGCTCTTGGTTGGCGCGAATCTTGTCGGCGGACGCCGTGGCCACATTGAGGATCTTGCCGCGCAGGGGCAGGACGGCCTGGGTCTCGCGGGCGCGGCCCTGCTTGGCCGAGCCGCCGGCGGAATCGCCTTCCACCAGGAATATCTCGGTGCCCTCGGCGGAATTCCGGGTGCAGTCGGCGAGTTTGCCGGGGAGCCGCGCCTTGCGGGCCGCGCTCATGCGCGAGAGCTCCCGGACCTGGCGCCGGCGCGCCCGTTCCTCGGCACGCCCGATGATGCGGGCAAGAAGCGCGGTCGAGAGCGCGGGATCGCCGCTCAGCCAGTGATCGAAGTGGTCCCTGACCGCGGTTTCGACCAGCCTTGCCGCTTCGGGATTTGCCAGCTTGTCCTTGGTCTGTCCCTGAAGCTGCGGATTGCGCATGAACAGCGAGAGAAGGGCGCAGGCCCCTTCCATCACATCCTCGGCGGTGATGCGCGCGGCGCGCCGGTTGGCGATCAACTCCCCATACGCCTTGAGTGCGCGCGTGAGCCCGTTGCGCAGTCCCGTTTCGTGGGTGCCGCCCTGGCGTGTGGGCACCGTATTGCAATAGGAATGGAGGTATCCCCGGCCGTCTTCCGGCCAGGTCACGGCCCATTCGACCTTGCCATCCCCGTTGCAAAGCGCGGCCTCGCCGGTGAAGGGCCGGAGGGTAAGGGACGGGCGTCCGTCGAGGGTGGCGGCGAGATAGTCGCTCAAGCCCCCCGGGAAATGCAGGGTTTCCTCCGCCGGCACGCTTCCGCGTTCGCGTGGAAGCGCGGGATCGACCCGCCAGCGGATCTCCACCCCCCGGAACAGATAGGCCTTGGACCGCGCCATGCGGTAAAGCCTCGCGGGCTGAAAGCTGGCCTCAGGGCCAAAGATTTCGGGGTCGGGGTGAAAGCGAATGGTGGTGCCGCGGCGGTTCTGCACGGCCCCCTTGGAGGTCACCGGCCCCGAGGCAACGCCGCGCGAATATTCCTGGACCCAAAGCTTGCGCTCGCGCGCCACCTCGACGATCAAATGGTCGGCAAGGGCATTGACGACCGAAAGCCCGACGCCGTGCAGGCCGCCGGTGCTGTCATAGACTTTGTTGTTGAACTTGGCGCCCGAATGAAGCGTGGTGAGGAGCACCTCGAGCGCCGACTTGTGCTTGAATTTGGGGTGCGGGTCCACCGGAATTCCGCGCCCGTTGTCGCTGACGGTCACCCAGTTGTCGGCCCCCAGCTCGAGATCGATGCGGCTGGCCTGGTGCGACACCACCTCGTCCATGGCGTTGTCCAACAGCTCCGCCACCAGATGATGGAGCCCGTCCGCATCGGTGCCGCCGATGTACATTCCGGGCCGGCGGCGCACCGGCTCGAGCCCCTCGAGAACCTCGATGTCTTTGGCGGTATAGCTGGAATAGACCCGCGCTGTGGGGTGGAATAGCTCGGCCATGGGTCGCGTAAAGATAAAAAACTGGAGTTTTTATACATGCCCGCTCCGGGGCGCGCAAGCATGATACAGCGGTTGCTATCACAGAGAATACAATATGTTGCGGGCTAGGGCGCGCCCTCCCTTGCCCAGGGGATCGCCGTATCGCGCCGCGGGGCGGGGCCTGCAAGCCGCGCAAATTCGCGCCCCCGATCGGACGGCCGGGACGCCGCGCGCGAGGGCGGGGCACTTCGGGCCAAGCGAAACGGCCTCCCGAGGGGCCGCGCTTTTCCGGTCGCGCCCCGGGAGCGGTTTCACCAAGCGGTCAGGCGCTGTAATACAGTAAAAATTCGACGGGGTGCGGGGTCCGCTCGAAGGCGGAGACCTCTTCCCACTTGAGCTCCAAATACCCGTCGATCTGATCGTCCGTAAACACGTCGCCCTTGTTCAGGAAGGCGCGGTCCCGATCCAGGGTTTCGAGCGCCTCGCGGAGCGAGCCGCACACGGTGGGCACCTCCCTGAGCTCGTCGGGCGGCAGGTCATAAAGATTCTTGTCGATGGGATCGCCCGGATGGATCTTGTTCTCGATGCCATCGATACCGGCCATGAGCATGGCGGCGAAGGCGAGGTAGGGGTTGGCCGACGGGTCCGGGTAGCGGATCTCGACGCGCTTGCCCTCGGGGCTGGCGGAGTAGGGAATTCGGCACCCCGCCGAGCGGTTGCGCACGGAATAGGCGAGCAACACCGGCGCCTCCGATCCCCGGACCAGGCGCTTGTAACTGTTGGTGGTGGGGTTCGAGAACGCGTTGATGGCCTTGGCGTGCTTCATGATTCCGCCGATGTAGTAGAGCGCCAATTCGGAAAGGTCCGCATAGCCGCTGCCGGCGAACAGGGGTTTGCCGCCCTTCCAGATCGACTGGTGAACATGCATGCCCGAACCGGTGTCCCCCATCACCGGCTTGGGCATGAAGGTCGCCGTCTTGCCGTAGGAGTGGGCAACCATGTGGACGACGTACTTGTAGATCTGCATGTGGTCGGCCATCGTCACGAGGGTCCGGGCTTTCACGCCAAGCTCGTTCTGGCTGGCTGCGACGTGGTGGTGGTGCTTGTCCGTCTCCACCCCCATTTCTTCCATCACGGTCAGCATCTCGGCGCGCAGATCGGCAAGCGAGTCCGCGGGTGGCGCCAGGAAGTAACCGCCCCTGACCGGCGGCCGGTGGCCGGTATTGCCTTCCTCGAACTCCTTGCCGCTGGCCCAGGGGCCCTCCTCGGAGTCGATTTCGTAAAAGGTGTGGTTCATCGAAACGTCGAAGCGGACATCGTCGAACACGAAGAACTCCGCCTCCGGACCGAATAGGGCGCGGTCGCCGATGCCGCTCCGCTTGAAGTAGCCCTCGGCCCGCTTGGCCGTCGAGCGGGGGTCGCGCGTATAGGCCTGCCCGGTGCCCGGTTCGAGCACGTCACAGAACAGGATCAGCGTCGGCTGGGCCGCGAAGGGGTCCAGCACCGCCGAGTCGGGATCGGGTGTCAGCGTCATGTCGGACTCATGGATCGCCTTCCAGCCGGGGATCGACGAGCCGTCGAACATGATGCCGTCTTCGAACGTTCCCTCGTCTATCCTTTGCGCCGGCTGGGCGGTGTGCTGCCACTTGCCGCGGGGGTCCGTGAAGCGGAAATCGACGTACTTGACGTCGTGCTCCTTGATCATCTGAAGAACCTTGTTGACGTCGGGCATATTCGAGGTCCCGGTGATTTGAGTCGTGGAGCCACGGGAGACGGACGGAGCGCCGCCGGCCCGTTTTCATGCGCTTTATGGCACGCGGGTGCGGTAAAGACAATGCGACGGCGAACCGGCCGGCGGCACCCGCCGCAAGCCGGTAAGCCGCCTAAGCGGAGCGCGCCGCCCGCGCCCTAGATGTCGTAATAGAGATAGAACTCATGCGGGTGGGGACGCAGGCGCACGGCC
>CBESNX010000114.1:0-5461 GCA_965531025.1 uncultured bacterium | reverse complement strand
CGCCGTCGCCCTCGTCGCCGTCGTGACATGGTGGGCTGATTGAGTCTGGACCCTAAGCTTGGAAGGCGACGGGGCCGAAGCTGTTGTTGACAAGAGGCTGCCGGCCGCTATCACTCTTTGCCCATTCGAGAGGGACCCAAGACTCCATGGAACAGGCGTTCGTGTTTCCGGGGCAGGGATCGCAGGCCGTCGGCATGGGCCGGGATCTGGCGGCGGCATTCGCGCCCGCGCGCGAGGTGTTCGAAGAGGTGAACGAGGCTCTCAGGCAGAATCTCACCAGGTTGATGTTCGACGGCCCGGAGCCAGACCTTACCTTGACCGAGAACGCCCAGCCGGCCCTGGTGGCGGTGAGCCTCGCCGTCTTTCGGGTGTTGCAGAAGGAGGGCGGCCTGGATGCCGCCGATGCGTGCCGCTTCGTGGCCGGTCATTCCGTTGGCGAGTATTCCGCCCTGGCCGTCGCCGGGGCGCTCGGTCTCGCGGACGCGGCGCGGCTTGTCAAGATCCGCGGCCGCGCCATGCAGGAGGCCGTACCGGCGGGCGAGGGGGCCATGGCGGCGCTCATCGGCGTCGATCGCGAGACCGGCGAAGAGATCGCGACGGCCGCCGCCGAAGGCGATGTGTGCGCCTTGGCCAACGACAACGCGCCCGCCCAAGTGGTGGTGAGCGGCTCCCGCGCCGCCGTGGAACGGGCCGTCGAGATCGCCGCCGGGCGGGGAGCGAAGCGCGCCGTCATGCTGCCGGTGAGCGCCCCGTTCCACTGCCCCCTCATGAAGCCCGCGGCGGATGTCATGGCGGAGGCGCTGGCCCGGACGACCCTATCGGAACCATCGGTGCCGCTGATCTGCAACGTGAGCGCAAAGCCCGTCACCGAGCCGGAGACCATCCGGACCCTTCTGGTGGAACAGGTGACCGGCGTGGTACGCTGGCGCGAAAGCGTGTTGTATATGAGGGGCCAGGGCGTTGCGCGACTGGTCGAGCTCGGCGCGGGAAGGGTGCTGACGGGCCTCGCGCGGCGCATCGACCGCGAGCTCGAGGTGCTGTCGGTCGCCGGCCCCGATGACGTCGAATCCTTTCTCGGGAGGCTGTAGGGGCATCCATGTTCGATCTTGCGGGGAAGTGCGCGCTCATCACCGGCGCGAGCGGCGGCATCGGCGCGGCGATCGCCCGCTCCCTGCACCGCCAGGGGGCCGAGGTCGCGCTTTCGGGAACGCGGGTCGAGGCCCTCGAGTTGCTGGCCGGGGACCTTGCCGAACGCGCCCACGTGCTTCCCTGCAACCTGAGGGACGCCGCCGCGACCGAGGCGCTGGCCGGTCAGGCGGAAGCGGCCATGGGCCGCATCGACATTCTCGTGAACAACGCGGGGCTCACTCGCGACGCCCTCGCGATTCGCATGAAGGACGAGGACTGGCGGACGGTGCTGGAGGTGAACCTCACCGCCCCCTTCCGGCTCTCGCGCGCGGTGCTGCGCCCGATGATGAAACAGCGCTGGGGCCGCATCATCGGCATCACCTCGGTTGTCGGGCTCACCGGCAATCCCGGCCAAGCCAACTACGCCGCGTCCAAGGCCGGCATGATCGGCATGACGAAAGCCCTGGCGGCCGAGGTCGGGACGCGCGGCATCACGGTCAACTGCGTCGCGCCCGGCTTCGTCGCCACGGCCATGACGGCAGCTTTGAGCGAGCACCAGAAGGAGCGGCTGATGGCCAATATCCCCTCGGGGCGGCTCGGCGTCCCTGAGGACGTGGCGGCGTCCGTCGTGTTCCTCGCCAGCGAAGAGGCGGCCTACATCACCGGCCAGACCTTGCATGTGAACGGCGGAATAGCGATGGTATGATGCCTTCCGCGGGAGCTTTTGCGGGCACTGGTCAAGCCCATAAAAGTGTGTTAGGAAACGACGCTTTTTGCCCCGCGGGACGTTGGGGCAACCCGGGTCGGGAATGCAATCATTCCGGGACCAAGAGATACCATCCGAGGAAAGCGGTATGAGTGATGTCGTCGAGCGTGTAACGAAAATCGTCGTTGAGCATTTGGGCGTCGAAGAGTCGAAGGTCAAGGACAACGCCAGTTTCATAGACGACCTCGGCGCCGACAGTTTGGATACGGTCGAGCTTGTCATGGCTTTCGAGGAGGAGTTCGGGTGCGAAATTCCCGACGACGCGGCGGAGAAGATTTTGACGGTCAAGGACGCGATTGATTACATCGAGGCCAACACTTGAGACTTAAGACGCACCGGCATCCGCCGGTGCATTTGGCCATACGGGGCTGACACAACCGCTTAGAGCGCAATGAGACGTGTGGTCGTCACGGGTATGGGCCTTCTCACGCCCCTGGGCTGCGGAGTCAAGGCCACCTGGGACCGCCTGATCAACAGCGAATCGGGCATTCGCGCCATCCAGTCATTCGATGTTTCCGATCTGACGGTGAAGATCGGCGGCGAGGTGCCGCGTGGCGACACGGCGTCCGGGCTTTACAACGGTGACGACTGGGTGGCGAGGAAGGACCGGCGCAAGATGGACCGGTTCATCGCCTACGCCTTGGTCGCCGCCACCCAGGCCGTCGAGGATTCCGGCTGGATGCCCGAGGACGAGGAGTCCCGTGCACGCACGGGCGTCATGATCGGCTCCGGGATCGGCGGCCTGCCGATGATCTCCGATGCCGCGATCATCCTGCACGAGAACGGGCCGCGCCGCATAAGTCCCTTCTTCATTCCTGCCGCCCTGATCAATCTGGCCTCGGGGCACTGCTCGATCAAATATGGCTTCACGGGGCCGAACCACTCGGTGGTGACCGCCTGTGCGGCCGGCGCGCATGCCATCGGCGACGCCGCGCGGATCATTCAACTCGGCGATGCCGACGTCATGGTCGCGGGCGGGACGGAAGCGGCGATCTGCCGCTTGGGCATAGCGGGCTTTGCCGCCGCCCGGGCGCTGTCCACGAATTTCAACGACACGCCCGAGAAAGCGTCGCGGCCTTGGGACAGGGACCGGGACGGTTTCGTGATGGGCGAGGGCGCCGGCGTCGTCGTGATCGAGGAACTGGACCATGCCAGGAAACGGGGCGCCAACATCTACGCCGAGATCGTCGGCTACGGCATGTCCGGCGATGCCTATCACCTGACCGCGCCGGCCGAGGACGGCAGCGGCGGGTATCGCTCCATGCGCGCCGCGTTGCGACGGGCGGAAATGAACCCCGGGGACATCGATTACATCAACGCCCACGGCACCTCGACCCCACTCGGCGACGAGATCGAGTTGTCGGCTGTCAAAAGGCTGTTCGGCGATCATGCCAACGCGCTTTCGATGTCATCCACGAAGTCGGCGATCGGCCATCTTTTGGGGGCCGCCGGCGGCGTCGAGGCGATCTTTTCGATTCTCGCGATTCGCGACGACGCCGTGCCGCCGACCCTCAACCTCGAGAACCCTTCGCCGGGCTGCGACATCGATCTCGTGCCGCTCCACGCCAGGGAGCGGCGGGTCCGCAATGCGCTCTCCAACTCCTTCGGCTTCGGCGGCACCAACGCGACCCTGATCTTCGCCGAGGCGCCTTAAAGCCCCGATGCGGCGCATTGCCGTTAGGATCGTCCTGGCCCTTGCCGTCGTCGTCATCGTCCTTGCCGGCGCCCTGATCTGGTTTTCCGCCGCGTTCAACCGGCCGGGCCCGCTTGCGAGAGGTGTCACTGTCGTGATTCCCCAAGGGGCCGGGGTCGACGAGATCGCAAGGCTTCTCCACCGAAAAGGAATCATCGCGAGCCCTCTGGTCTTCTCCATCAATGTGCGGCTCAACCGAAGCGAGAGAATCCTGCGCGCCGGCGAATATGCGTTTGATCCCGCCGTGAGCCCGCGCGAGGTGATGGCGCTTCTCCTGAGCGGCAAGACGGTGGCGCGCCGGCTCACCCTGCCGGAAGGCCTCACCACGGCCGAGACCCTCGCACTGATCCAAAAGACGGAGGGGCTGCAGGGCGGGGTCGCCTCCCGGCCCGGCGAGGGGGAGCTTTTGCCCGACACCTATCACTTTTCCTATGGCGACAGCCGCGAGGGCATGGTCGAGCGCATGCGCAGGGCCATGGCGCGAACGATCGAGGAGCTGTGGGCGGAGCGGGCCCCGGATCTGCCCCTGGACTCGCCGCGCGAGGCCCTGATCCTGGCTTCCATGGTCGAGAAGGAAACGGCGCTTCGCCATGAGCGGCGGCTGATCGCCGCCGTGTTCCTCAACCGGCTGAGGCGGGGCATGCGGCTGCAGTCGGACCCGACGGTCGCCTATGGCCTCACGCTTCGCGGCGGCGCGGCGGCGCCGGGGCCGAACAGACCCCTGAGCCGGGCGGATCTCGCGAAGCCCACGCCGTTCAACACCTATCTCATCAACGGGTTGCCGCCGGCGGCCATCGCAAATCCGGGCCGGGCCGCCATCGCCGCCGTCGTCAACCCCGCGCCAAGCGACGTGCTCTATTTCGTGGCCGACGGCTCAGGCGGGCACGCCTTCGCCCGGACGCTCGTCGAACACAATCGCAACGTGGCGCGCTGGCGCCGCATTCAGCGCGAAGGGCAACAGTAAGCGCGGCGCCCATTCGCCGACCGCCGGGCCTGCGGTCGCTCCGCCCCTTCAAGCCATCGGCGGCTTTTCCGGCAAGCGCGAAAGCAGCGGATCGGTCAGCGCCGGCGGCAGCGCCCCGATCAACCACACGAGCGCGTAAAGGGGCAGGGGAAACGCGATGCGCGCGCTGCCACGGGCAAGGCGTCTTTTGATCAGCCGGGCGGCGCGGCCCGCGTCCATCAGGAACGGCATGGGGTAGGGATTTGCCGTCGTCATGGGGCTTTTCACGAACCCGGGACAGATGACGGAAACCTCGATGCCGTCCCGCTTGAACGCGCCGCGCAAGGCTTCGCCGTAGATTTTCACCGCCGCCTTGCTCGCACAGTATGCCGGGGCGCCCGGAAAACCGCGAAAGGCGGCGAGCGAACTCATGATCGCGATCTGTCCCCGAACACCGTCCCGGGGGTTTCGCGCGGCCATGAGAGGGAGGGCGGGAAGGATGGTGTTCAGCACGCCGTTGACATTGACGGCGAAGATGCGCCGCACCTGTTCGCCGCTCTCGCGAATGACCCCGCCCTTCCCGCCGGTGCCCGCGGAAATGCCGGCGTTGGCGATGACGAGATCGAAGGGGGCCGCGTCGTTCGCCTCGCCGATCCAGCGGGTCATGGCGTCGGCGTCGGTGACATTGACGATCGCGGCCGTTGCCGCCGCCCCCCGCGCGCGGCAGGCTTCGGCCACCTGCTCCAGACGGCCGCGATCACGACCGCCCAGCGCCAAGGCTACGCCGGGCGCGGCGTAAGCCAGGGCCAGGGCCTCGCCGATGCCGCTGCTGGCCCCGGTGATCAGGACGGAACGGGGATCTTTCATGGCGCCTAACCTAGAGCGCTATCCGACCAAATTGAATCAATTTGATGGCGGCGAATCGGTTTTC
>CBESNX010000113.1:0-5492 GCA_965531025.1 uncultured bacterium | reverse complement strand
GTGGCAGCTCCTTCCATCAAGTCCGCGCGTCAAGCGATAACGTGCCTGAGGGTGCTCGCCGTCACGAATGTCAGGAACGGGTCATCACCGGACATTCGACGGCTTTGTCCCGCATGTCCGGTTCAGGGCGATAAGCGGACATTCGAGCCGATTTCTCGCTCGAACGTCCGCAGTTGGGGGTAAAGCGGACGTTGATGAGCGGACCGCTGGATGTCCGGTCATAGCCATAACCGGACATTCGCTAGTTCGCCGGGTTCTGCTCGGCGTGCCTGGCCCGGATGGTCTCGGCGCGGCCTCGAGATGGCCACCGGCAACATGCATTCCCAGGTTTGGCGGACGCAAGAGGTGGGCGGACGCCACGCGCTCGAAGTGCCTAAGAAACCCTATTTACCCAGGACGAGGTTGTATGGCATATTGAGCGGTTCGTGCAAAAAAGTACAAAATCGATCTGCGCAGGGACAGGCTTTTGGTTAAAGCCGTCCAGTGCGCCGACAATTGGAAAGGGAGAAGCTATGAAAACGCACAAAACACTTGGGAAAACAGGGCTGCTTGGGCTTGCTGCCGGGCTGGTTCTGGGCTTAGGCGTGGCGTCGGTTCCACAAGACGCTGCCGCCTGGGAGCCCATTAAGCCGGTCGAGATCATAGTGATCTCCGCCCCGGGCGGGGGCGCGGACGACATGGCCCGCCTGATACAGGCCGCCATCGCGAAGAACAAGCTCTCGTCCAAGCCGTTCACCCCGATTAACAAGTCGGGCGGTACTGGCGCCGAAGCGCTGGTCTATGTGAAAAGCAAAACCGGCTCGAACCACACCTTGCTCGTCGCCCAGAACAAGTTCTATACGACACCGCTTAACAACCCTGGCCTCGGGATTGACATCTCGACGTTCACCCCGATTGGGCGGATGGCCGTGGACACTTTCGTCTTGTGGGTGCACGCGGACACCAAGATCAAGACCTTGGACGACTACGTCAAAGCGGCCAAAACCGCGGGTCCCAAATGGATCATGGGCGGCTCCGGCAAGCAATCCGAGGATGAGCTGCTGACCGAGTTTCTCAAGGCGAGTTACGGCCTCCCCGAGATGAAGTATGTTCCCTTTGCGGGGGGCGGAGACGTCGCTGCGTCGCTGGCCGGCAAGAACACCAACTCGACGGTGAACAACCCGGGCGAGCAGCTCGGCTTCTACCAGGCCGGCAAGACGCGCCCGATCGTCACCTTCACGAAGGCGCGTCAGCCGTTGTTCCCGGAGGTTCCGACGCTCGGGGAGCTGGGGAACGAATTCGAATACCGGATGCAGCGCAGCGTGATCGGGGCTCCCGGGATGAGCAAGGAGGCCACGCTATACTATCAGAACCTCTTGGCTCAGGTTTACACCACCCCTGAGTGGCAGGCCTTCATGAAGAAGAAGGGCATGACGTCGGGATTTTTGACCGGCGATCTGCTCATGGACTTCTGGCTCGCGGAGAGGGAGACCCATCGGGTCATGCTCAAAAAGATGGGCATGATCAAGTAGCCCAACCTGTCGGGTAAGGCGTTTACGGAACGGGAAGGATCGCCGTCATGCGGCGGGCGGACCTCGTCATGGCCATCGTGATGGCGGTCCTCTCCCTTTACCTGATGTGGGAGAGCACGGAACTTCCCATCGGCTGGTTGCCCGGACTGGGTCCAGGCGGGGGGGCGTTCCCGTTCTGGTCGTCGGTGGGTATGTTGATCTGCAGCCTCGTGATGATCGTGCGCTGGCTCTTGCGGATCAGCCCGCTGTCCCAGTCCACCGAGATCTATATGAGCCGAGGAGCATTCCGGATTTTCCTCGTGGGGGCGGGGGCGCTGACGGTGACGATCGCGTTGTTCCATATCGTAGGCATGTACGTGGCGCTGCCTTTGTTCTTCATTTTTTACCTGCGCGTCGTGGGCGGTCACTCTTGGCGGCTGACTGGGTCGGTGGCGCTCAGCACGCCCCCTGCCCTTTTTTTCTTCTTCGAGCTCACCTTGCATATCACGTTGCCGAAAGGCCTGACCGAACCGCTGTTTTATCCGTTGTACGCCTTCTTTTATTAGATGTTTGTTCTGAGCACGCGGCGTTGATCCAGAGGGCATCTCCCCGTATTTCCCAGTACGCCACGCATGGGAGCGAGGCATTTTTTCCTCCTGAGGCTTGATCTGGATGGAAGTTTTTAACCTTCTCGCCGACGGATTCGTCATCGTCTTTCAACCGCTGAACTTAGCGCTGGTCATCACTGGCTGCGCCATCGGCCTGTTCGTTGGCGCCATGCCGGGTCTGGGCTCGATCAACGGCGTCGCACTCATGCTGCCCTTGACCTTCCTGGTGCCGCCTTCGTCGGCCATCATGTTTCTGGCGGCGATCTACTACGGCGCCATGTACGGCGGCGCCATCAGCTCGATCATGCTGGGCATTCCCGGGGCCTCGACGGCGGTGGCCACGGTCTTCGACGGGCGGCCCCTGGCGTTGCAGGGCAAGGCGGACTGGGCGCTGGTGACGGCGGCGATGGCCTCCTTCTTCGGCGGCACCGTCGCGGTGGTTCTCTTCACCTTGTTCGCGCCTCCGCTGGCGGAGGTGGCGCTGCGCTTCGGGCCGCCCGAGACATTCGCGCTCATGCTGGTGGCGTTCGCCACCTTTGTCGGGCTCGGCGGCGACGACGTTGCCAAAACCTTTTTTTCGATCTTCATCGGGCTGGTGATGAGCAGCGTGGGGGTCGACATCCTCAGCGGCAACCCGCGGTTGATCTTCGGAGACATTACCGGCTTCTTCCACGGCATCAGCTTCCTGGTGCTCTCGATCGGGATTTACGGCATCGGCGAGGTGCTCTGGACGGTCGAGGTTTTCCGGAAGGAAGCGGAAGTTACCCAGGCCAAGTTCTCGTTCAGGGGGATCATGGTAGCGATAAAGAAAGCCCTCGGCACTTACCGGGCCATGATCATGGGCTCGTTCCTGGGCTACTTCATCGGCGTCCTTCCGGCGGCCGGGGCCACCCCCGGCTCGCTCATGTCCTACGGCGTCGCCAAGATGATAGCCAAGGATCGGGCCTCCTACGGCAAGGGCAACATAAACGGCGTGGCGGCGCCGGAAGCGGCCAACAACGCCGCCAGCACCGGCGCCATGCTGCCCATGCTGACCCTCGGCATCCCGGGCTCGCCCACCACCGCGCTGCTCTTGGGGGGGATGATGATCTGGGGGCTGCAGCCCGGGCCGATGTTGTTCGTTACCGATAAAGATTTCGTCTGGGGCCTGATTGCCAGCCTTTACGCCGCCAACCTCTTCGCGCTGCTCATCAACCTTGCATTCATCCCCGTCTTCATCTGGGCGTTGAAGCTTCCTTTCACTATCCTCGCGCCGGTTATCTACATGCTTTGCTTGATCGGAACCTACGCCGTGACGGAGAACTTGCATGACGTCTGGCTGATGCTGGGCTTCGGCGTCGCCGCCTATCTGGCGCGCAAGCTGGACGTTCCCATGGCGCCGGCCGTCCTTGCCGTCGTGCTTGGCCCGTTGACCGAGAGGGCGCTCAGGCAGTCGCTGGTCATGTCGGGCGGCTCCTTCGACATTTTCTTCGCGCGGCCGATGTCTGGGCCGATCATGGTCATCGCAATCGCGTTGCTCCTCCTGCCCCTCTTCAATATGATTTGGAGAAGGGTGCGGGATCGGGGGTCGAAGACCCCGGCGTAAAGCGTTTTGCGCCGGCGGCGATCGCAAGGTTGCGGTTGTTGCCGGCCACGGCGGGCCGCGACTGAAGGGACGCCACGGTTGGGGGCGCGATCCCGCGCGGGGGGCGACGGAGTCTGACCCGCCGCAAAGCGCAGGTGACACCCGACCGTAACAAACGACGCAAAACAGATGGAACGGAAAGGAAGCCCCCGGTCATGAGCAATAAACCCGGCCGAAAGATTCTGATCGCCATGATTGATTCGTTCACGCAGGAGTACTTCCAGGCGAGCGAGATGCCCAACCTGAGGGAGATGGTCAAGAACGGCTTTACCAAATCCGTGAACGCCGTCATGCCCACCGTAACCAACGTGAACAACACCTCGATCTGCACCGGAGCCCCGCCTTCGGTGCACGGCATCACGGCGAACTCCTATTTCGACATCGCCAGCAAGGAAGAAAAGTACATGGACAGGGCCGAGCTCCTGCTCGCTCCGACCATCTTCGAGAAGGCCAGGGAAGCAGGGACAAAGTCCGCCCTGCTGACGGCGAAGGCCAAGACCATTCGCTTGCTCAAGCCCGGCGCCGAGCTTCTGCTGACGGCCGAGGAACCGACCCAGGAATGGGTGGACAAGCTGGGTCCGGCCCCGGACATTTACGATTACGAGATCAACCACTGGCTGTTTCGGGCCGTCCATACGATATTCAAGGAGCAACCCGAGATTGATCTGATCTACTACCACACGACCGACTGCGCGATGCATTTCTCCGATCCCATGGGCGAGATCTCACAGAAGCATCTCAAAGGCATCGACAAGGGGCTCGGCGAGATCCTCGACGACTTCCCCGACATGGAGGTGTACCTGACCGGCGATCACGGCATGAACTACAAGTCGATTTGCTATGACCTCAACAAGTACATGCCGGAGAAGGGGCTCGAGGTCTTCTTCGCCATGTCGGCCGAGCGCGATCCCTACATCAAGCACCACCGCACCTTCGGCGGCGCCGCGTATGTGTGGCTGAACCAGCCGGCGGACTACCTGAAGGCGAAGGACATTCTCCTTCGAACCGAGGGGATCGAGGCCGTCTACACCCGCTACGAGGCCGCATCGCTTTTCGATCTGCACCCCGACCGTATCGGCGACGTGATGGTGCTCGGGGACAAGGCCACCGTCTTCGGCCCTCTGGACGGCGCCGTCGAGGACCTGCCGAAGGATTTCCGCACCCACGGCTCCCTCCACGAGTTTACCGTGCCCATCATCGTGTACAACTCCAAGGTCGATTTCTCGAAATGGGATGAGTACACGGCGAACTACCACGTCTGGAAATCCCTCTCCCTCGAGGCCTGAGCCCTCGTCATTCTGGGCGAGCGAAGGGGCGCTGAGCGAGATAGGTGAGGCTGGGGGGCAGCCTCGGTGTCGCCCGCTGCGGCGGGCCGCTACCGAAGCGGATGCTTGCCGACGGCACCCGGCCGCGGCTGCTTTCCGGATCCCGCCTTACCCACAACGAAAGACAGACGGAACAGGAAGGAAGCACCTGGTCATGATTGTGACCCGACCCCCTAATCCTGGTCCAGATTTTGAGAGAGAGTTTTGACACGACATCCCCACGCGGCATGCGGCCGGAGGTCTCGGTATCGGAGGGCCGGAGCGAACGCTGCTCGAGAGACGTTCCCTGGCCGCTGCGCGCCGCGGGCGTGTATGCGGACGGCTCCTTCGGCCGCTATACTTGGTTTCCCCTGGGTTTGCCCTGATGGCGGGCGGCTGTAGAATGCGCCGGGGGCCCTCGGCGGGCCGCTAAGGTCCGATTAGACGCCGGGGACGATGACAGATG
>CBESNX010000112.1:0-5527 GCA_965531025.1 uncultured bacterium | reverse complement strand
AAGGTCGCTGCCAGCCATGGGCTAACTCCGGTGCTGTGCGTGCGTTCAGGACCACATGCGGCGCGGCCGCGGCCCCCTGGGGGGGGTCGGAAAAGGGGTGCGTCCTCCGTCTGTGCCGTGTCCTGAAGCCGCGGATTTTCGTTCACGCGCTTTGCGGGCGTCAGGGCCAGAATATTCGGGGATCGGATTGCGTATCAAGTTTCTTGCCCCCCCGCGCGCCCCATGCCCCTTCCCGCTCCCCATCTCACGACGTCTCCGGAACCTGGCTCACGGCCCATTTGACCTGGGCGCCCGTTTCCCCGAACTCGCCGCTGATTACGATCTGCTCCGTGCGTTTGACCTCGCCGCGGGCGCCGAGATAGACGCTGTCCTCGAGACCGAGCTCGCCCCCGGAGGCCCTGAGTCGCCATCCGCGGCCGCTCGGCAGACGCAGAAGCGCGGCGCCGCCCTCCCGGACAAGCGACGCCTTGACCCCCGGATGAAGGTGGAAGCGGATGGCGAATTTTCGGCCCGTCAGCTTGCCCCGCGCACCCGTCCCTCCATTCGGCGCCGCCAGGGTGTCCTCGCCGCGCAAGTCGTCGCCGCGGGGCGAGAGATAGAGCCTGCGGCGATGGACGACGCCGAAGGGCTCCAGATAGCCGTCGTGGGACGCGTCGATCCAGATGGCGCCGTCCGCTTCCTCGCGCCGGCAGGCGACCGCCGCGGGGCGCCGTCCGAGGACGCCGCCAAGGCCGCCGTCCGCGAATATCTCCGTCGAGTCGGTGCCCTCCACGGTCACCGTCGAGTGGGCCGCGGTGGCGTGCATGCGCCGCCGCAAGGCGGAATTCGACCCGGCGCCGGCGCCGCAATTGACGATCAGCCGTTCCTTACCAAGGCTCATCTCGAAGCTCAGCGTGCCGGCGTGGGTGTGGCCCTCCGCCCCCGGCGGCGGGGGCGCGCCGACATCGGCGATGACCAGGGTGCGGTTGTTGGTCAGGCGCTCGAAACCGCTGTGCGGGGCGGAGGCCAGGGGCTTGCCCTTGGCGTCCGCCTGGGTCAGCACCATGTCGATAAGCCACGCCTCTTCTTCGTTGCTGTCATTGAGAAGGGCCAGTCCGCCGTCGCCGTGGCGGAAGAAGCGCAGCATCGGCGCCATGCGGTCGATTGCAGGCAGCAAGGCGGCGGGCATGTCCCTCTGGCCCGCGATCAGGGTGGCGCGAATGTCGACAAGGTCGCGCAGGACGGAGAGTTGCAGCGACGGGCTGCGCTCGATATGCCCGCCGTCGCCCAGCACCTGGCGCGCCAGTTCCCGCTCCAGAAGCTTGAGCCCCCGGTTGAGCCGCCGCTCGCCGCCCGGAAGGCAAAGGCCGCTGTAAATCAAGCCCTTGATGCCAAGCAACAGGCGCGCGCCGGCAAGCCCGCCCGGCACCACGCGGGCGAGGTGGCGGGCCTGGCGGGAAAGGCTGTTGAAAAACCGGGCGTGGAAATCCGCGTCGGCGCTTGCGCACAAAAACTCGTAATGGCCGAGCCAGGCGCATAACCGGTTTGCCAGCACGTCCGCCCGCCAGGCCAGCCGGTCCCAGCGGGGATTGGCGTCGATCCAGCTTGCCACCAGTTCGCGCGCGCCGTGCCGGGCGGCCTCGCCCCCGGCGACGCGCAGGTCTCTCAGCCAGGAAAACCCGTGCAACTCGGCCCGCCACGCCGGGCCCACGTCCCGGGCAAGCCAGACGGTCCGGAAGGCCTCGCGGGGGGCGGAGTCGGGCGGCAGGTCCTCGGGCGGGGTGGCGCGCAGCGTCCGGGCGGCAAAGGTGAACTCTCCCGCGAGGGCGGCACGGCCGTGGGCGGCATCGCCGGGCCAGGGGTCGGCCGGGCTCAAGCGAACGCGCGTCGGCGTCCGGCCGACGAGCGTCGGGGAATAGAGCGGGCTCGCGAAAAACAGCGTGCCGAGGGCGTAGCAAAGCTGCCCCAGGGTCTGGCGGGCGGGGCGGCGTGCGAGGGCGAGAATGCGTCTGACAAACGTGATTTGGCCGCCCGCCATTGCTGAGCGACTCCGGAGCCTCCTCAACCGCCTCCGCGCAGGCGGCGGATGTTTTCGGCGTAAGAGTCCGGCCCGCCCGCGAAGGTCGCGGTGCCGGCGACCAGCACGTCGGCCCCGGCGGCGACCGCCGCGGCGGCCGTCGTCACGTTGACGCCGCCGTCGACCTCGAGGTCGATGTCCCGGCCGCCCGCGTCGATCCTGGATCTTATGGTCCGGATCTTGTCGCACTGGGATTCGATGAAGCTCTGACCCGCGAAGCCGGGATTGACGGTCATGACCAGGACGAGGTCGAGGTCGTCCCAGACGAAATCGAGCGCCTCGGCCGGGGTGGCGGGATTGAGCGCCACGCCCGCCTTTTTGCCCAGGGACCTGATGAGCTGCAGGGTGCGATGCAGATGCCGGCCCGCCTCCGGATGGACCGAGATGATGTCGGCGCCCGCCTCCGCGAACTCGGGGACATACGGATCGACCGGGGAAATCATCAAATGGACGTCGAAAGGGAGGTCGGTGTGGGGGCGCAGCCACCGCACGACATCGGGCCCGATGCTGAGGTTGGGCACGAAGTGACCGTCCATGACGTCCACGTGTATGAAATCGGCGCCCGCCTCGGTGATCGCCCGCACCTCCTCGCCCAGCCTCGCGAAATCGGCGGAGAGGATGGACGGGGCTATGCGGGTCGGCTGCTGCACGGGCTTTCCTACCAACTTAACCAACCCGCTGCAAGCGCGCCGCATAAAAGCCGTCGATCCCGCCCCGATCCGCGAAATGGCAGGGCAGCGTGCGCAGATCGCCGTCCTTCGTGACCATCTCCGCCACCCCGCCGATCTCCGCAGGCTCGACGGGCACGCGCTTGAGCGGCGCGCCGGCGGCGAGCAGCCCGGCGATGCGCGCTTCGCCTTCCTCCGGTTGCAGGGAGCAGACGGCGTAGACCAGAACCCCGCCGGGCGCCAGCATCCCGGCCGCGTTCCTGAGAAGCCTGTCCTGGAGGTCCGCGAGCCGCCCGACATCTTCCGCGCTTTTCAGATGAGCGATGTCGGGATGCCGTCGCAGAGTCCCGGTGCCGCTGCACGGCGCATCCAGAAGCATCGCTTGGGCCGGCGCGTCGGGCCGCCACTCGGCGGCGTCGGCGACGATGAGCTCCGCGGGCAAGCGAAGGCGATCGAGGTTCTCCCTCACCCTGTCAAGCCTCTTCTTGGAAAGGTCCACGGCCACGACTTGGGCGCCGTGGGCGGCCAACTGGGCCGTCTTGCCGCCCGGCGCGGCGCAAAGGTCGAGCACGGTGCGTCCCCTGACATCGCCCAAAAGCCGGGCCGGCAGCGCCGCCGCCGCGTCCTGCACCCACCAGGCGCCCGCGGCGAAACCGGGAAGGTCACAGACCGCGCCGGCGGTGCCTTCTTCCTCCATCCCGGCGCTTCCCTTCTCGTCGCTGTCTGCGCGAACGCCCGTTTTGGCCGGCGCCGATGACGAGCCTCCGGGTCGCCGCAGGCTTCCAGTGGGAAGCAGCATGGCGTCGAGCCACTCGGCCCAGTTTCGCGGGTCGCCCTTGACGGTGATGTCGAGGGGCGGCGCGCTCAGGTGCGCCTCGGCGATGGCGCGGCAAGTCTCTTGGCCGTAGGCATCCGACCAGGACCGCCAGAGCCAGTCCGGGGTGTTGAGTCTGGCGGCGTCCTGGGCGGCGCAAAGCGCCGCGCCCTCGCGGGCGATGCGTCGCAAGAGGGCGTTGACGAGACCTTTGTGGGGGCCGTGGCGGTGCGCCTCCGCCAGGGTCACGGTCGTATCCACGGCGGCATGGGCGGGCGTGCCCAGAAACACGAGTTGCGCCAGACCAAGACGCAGCACGTCGCGCACGCCGTGAGCCTTGTGCGGCAGCGGATGATCGAGACAGTGATCGATCAGTCCGTCGATCTGGCCCAGCCGGCGCAGGGCCGTGGCCACCACGAGGCGGGCGAAGGCGCGGTCCCGGGAAGCGAGCCGGGCAACGCCGGGATGGCCGGCCAGCGCCTCGTCCAGGCGGCGGCGGCGGCGCAATACGGCCTGCAGGACCTCGAGCGCAACGTCGCGGGCGGAAAGGGTGGCCACCGTCATGGCGATCATTTGACCACAAAAGGCGCCAACCGTTAAGCCGCGCCTCGGGCGGCGTCCTCGCTCGCACCGGCGCGCAGCTCCGTTCGACCTGACTTTCGGCTCATCCCCACGGGCCGGGAAGGCCGCCCGCGCCCCCGAGAAGGTAGCCGATGGCGATGAGGCGGCCGGTCGGGCCGGCAAGCAGGATGAACGTGCGGGCGTAACTCGTCTCGAAAATCCGGGTGAGATCCGGGCTGAAAACAAATGGTGCGGTCGAGCCCACTCATACTTAAAATGCGGCCCGGCCGGCTTCAAGGGGCGCGCTCTACGGCGGCGCCCGATGAATGACCGGAAGGCTTGGAGATTGGGTGTTTCATGGCCAAACCGAATTCCCCCGCCCGGGCGAAGAGCGGGATCAGACGGAAAGATAGCGCCGGGGCCAAGCCGTCCTCGAAGGGGCCCAGGACGGGCAAGCCCAAGCGCCCCCCGGTCGAGATCGGCGGGCCCAAGGGGCTGGACCCCACCCGCTACGGCGACTGGGAACGCAAGGGCCGCTGCATCGACTTCTAGCGGCCCGCCGGTGCGTGTGGCCTGCGCGCTAGGAATTATTCCCTAATCATACTTGTTTTGTTCTCATATTCGGGCTATCCTGGCACCCGGTCGATTTCATGCGGGAGTATGCGAGTTTCGGCCCCCTCCCGGGTCATACTGGCGCGCATGGGTTGAGGACAGGGCCACGGGCGGGCAGGCAGCGGACCGGAAGCCTGCCTGCTGCAGGAGCCCTTCCGTTTCGGGGCTCGAGGATTGGAGCATGGCGAGGATGGATTCCGGCAAAGGACGGCGGTGGATTTTCGGCGCCGGCGCCGTTCTCTTGTTCCTTGCGTTGCTCGGGGCAATCGATGCGCGCGAGACCTTGCCGGGGCCGGTTCCGGCGCGGGTGATCGAGGTGATCGACGGGGATACGCTCATGGTGCGCGCGAAGGTCTGGATCGGCCAGGAGATCGAGATCAAGGTTCGGCTCGAGGGTGTGGACGCGCCCGAGCTCGGCGGCGGGTGCGAGCGGGAACGGACCCTCGCGCAGCGGGCGCGGGCGCTGATCATGGTCAAGGTCCGGGACGGCAAGGTGCTTCTTAACCGGGTGCAATACGGCAAGTATGCCGGACGGGTCGTGGCGCGGGTCGAGACCAGCGCCGGCGAGGATTTGAGCGCGGCGCTTCTGGCCGCGAATCTTGCGCGGGCCTACCGGGGCGGAAGACGCCGCTCCTGGTGCGACCGCGCGGACGGCGATTGACCGGACGCTCCCTTCCCCAATCCTCTCTTCGCGGTACCTTCCCAACCAGGCGCGGCGCTAGAGCGCTATCCGACCAAATTGAATCAATGTGATGGAGGCGAATCGGTTTTCCGGGCAGGCCTGCCTTCGCCGAAGCGAAGCTTCGGCTTCGCGCA
>CBESNX010000111.1:0-5527 GCA_965531025.1 uncultured bacterium | reverse complement strand
GACTCCCACTGGTTGTCGTCGAACGTAGCACGAACGGCGTCTCAGGGCGGGTCCGGCCCAAAACTGGTACGGTAGATCACGGTCTGCCCCCGTATTGGCCTGATCTAGCGATCGAAAACTTGGCCCAGTGTCCTGGCGCCGACGCACGGGCGCGCGTACAAGCCGCCGCGCCCGCGGCGCTCACGACGAGAACGCCGCAATCCCCGTCTGGGCATGGCCGAGGATGAGGGCGTGGATGTCGTGGGTGCCCTCATAGGTGTTGACCGCCTCCAGGTTCATGACGTGGCGGATGACGTGGTACTCATCGGCGACGCCGTTGGCCCCGAGCATGTCCCGCGCGGTGCGCGCGATGTCCAGCGCCTTGCCGGCCGAGTTGCGCTTGAGCATCGAGATCATCTCCGGCGCCGCGCGCCCTTCGTCCATGAGCCGTCCGAGCCTGAGACAAGCCTGCAGGCCGAGGGTGGTCTCGGTCTGCATGTCGGCGAGCTTCTTCTGAATCAGCTGATTGGCCGCCAACGGCCGGCCGAACTGTTTGCGCTCGAGCGTGTAGTCGCGGGCGGCGAACCAGCAGAACTCGGCCGCGCCCAGGGCGCCCCAGGCGATGCCGTAGCGCGCGCCGTTGAGGCAGCCGAACACGGCCTTGAGGCCTGCCGCGCCGGGCAGCGCGTTCTCGGCCGGCACGAACACCTCGTCCATGGCGATCTGGCCGGTGCTCGAGGCGCGCAGCGAGAACTTGCCCTCGATCTTGGGCGCGCTCAGGCCCTTCATGCCCTTCTCAAGGATGAAGCCGCGGATCTCATTCTCGTCGTTCTTGGCCCAGACGATGAAGAGATCGGCGACGGGGGCGTTGGTGATCCACGATTTGGTGCCGGAAAGAAGGTAACCTCCTTTTGCGGTGCGGGCGCGGCTCGTCATCGAGGCGGGGTCGGAGCCGTGGTCGGGCTCGGTCAGGCCGAAGCAGCCGATGAGTTCGCCGCGCGCCAGCTTCGCCAGGTATTTCTCGCGCTGCTCGTCGCTGCCGTAGGCGTGAATCGGGGTCATGACCAAGCTGGACTGCACGCTGAGCGCCGAGCGGTAGGCGCTGTCGACTCTTTCGACCTCGCGGGCGATCAGGCCGTAGCTCACGTTACCGGCGCCGGCGCAGCCGTAACCCTTGAGCGTCGGCCCGAGGAAGCCGAGTTCACCCATCTCGGCGAGTATCCCGGGGTCGAAACGCTCGAAGCGGTTGGCTTCGAGGATCCGCGGCATGAGCTTGTCCTGGCAATAGTCGCGGGCGGTATCGCGGACCAGGCGTTCTTCCTCGCTCAACTGCTCTTCCAGAGCCAGCGGATCATCCCACTGAAAGGCGGGACCCTCGGTGCGTTTTCCCGCCTTGCCGAAGGGGACGGGGGAACTCGGCGTGCTCATGGCTTTGTCCTGTTCGGGCGAATGAATTTTGGCCTCGTCACACTATAGAACCTAACGCGCCGCCGGCACAGGGCCAGATGACGCCCGTGACGCGGGCTCGCCTGGCGGCCGATCAAGACTGGCGCGGAGCCCCGCAATATATGTTAAATTCCCGGTCCGGGGAGTGCCGGTCCGCCGTGGCTCGAGGCCAGGCGGCAGTGGGCCGTGGAGTGAATGAGCGGGAACGCGTCGGCGAGGTCATCTTTGTGTTCCAGTGGATAAGCAGCGCCGCTAAGGTTTCGGCGGTCGGCGCCAAGGATGACCTGGAAGCGTCGATCGCCGTCCCGCCCATTGGCGCCGAAAAGGAAATGGCGGAGACGCCGAGAAGACAAGTTCGGTCATGTTCCGTCCGAACAACGCGAGGCGGATAGGCGACATTCTCCATGACGGGTTTTTTCCGCTGCGGGCCACGGGATAAGTAAATGTACCGACCTTTCCGGATTGATTGATGGCTTTTTTTCTCCAGCAACTGATCAACGGTCTGACGCTGGGGGCGATTTACGGTCTCATCGCCATCGGCTACACGATGGTGTACGGCATCATCGGCATGATCAACTTCGCCCACGGCGAGATCTACATGATCGGGGCCTTCATTTCGCTCATCTGCTTCATCATTCTGGGCTACGCCGGTGTCACATGGGTGCCGCTCGCGGTGGTCATCGTGATGGTTGTGGCGATGGTGTTTACCGCCACTTACGGCTGGACGCTCGAGCGCCTCGCCTACCGGCCGCTGCGCCGCTCGCCGCGGCTTGCGCCGCTGATCTCGGCCATCGGCATGTCGATCTTTCTGCAAAACTACGTGCAGACTGTCCAGGGGGCGCGGATCAAGCCGCTGGCGCCGGTGATCGAGGGCGGGTTCACCGTGATGGAACAAGCCGGTTTCACCGTCCAGCTCAGCTTCATTCAGATCTTTATGTTTCTGCTCACGCTGGGGTTGATGGCGGTTTTTGGCTTCGTGATCGCGCGCACCACGCTGGGTCGGGCGCAGCGCGCCTGCCAGCAAGACCTGGACATGGCGGCGCTTGTGGGAATCGACGTCGACAAGACGATCTCGCTGACCTTCGTCATCGGCGCGACGCTCGCGGCGGTCGCCGGCATGATGGTGACCATGTATTACGGCGTGATCGATTTCTACATCGGTTTTCTGGCCGGGCTGAAGGCGTTCACGGCGGCCGTGCTCGGTGGCATCGGCTCGGTTCCCGGGGCGATGATGGGAGGTTTTATTCTCGGTCTCATCGAGGTGTTCTGGTCCGCGTATATCAGCGGTGAATACAAGGACGTCGCGGCGTATTCGATTCTGGTCCTGGTGCTGATCTTCCGGCCGACCGGACTCCTGGGAACGCCGGAAGTGGAAAAGGTGTGAGGCCGTGGCGGTCGAAACGTTAACCGCGGCGCGCCCCCCCGATATGCCGGCCATCTTGAAGGATGCGGGGCTCGCCGCGCTGATCGCCTTCGCCTTGGCCTTGCCGCTCATCGGATTCCAGACGGTGGATCGGGCCGGCGTGCTCGGCATCAACGCCCGCTGGGACGCCGTGGTTTTCGCCGTGCTTTACGTGTCCTTGGGCCGTGTCGCGCTGTCCTTCTTGCGCGAGGGATTGGTTGTGCCCGTGCTGGTCGCGTCGGTATTTACCGTCGGCCTCCTTACCCTTATGGAGCTCCTCTCGATCCGGGAACCGTTTCCCGGCGGGTTCTCCTTTTGGATAACACTGATCACCGCCGTGCTCATTGCCGTGCGGGCGGCGTGGCTGCACTGGCATGCGACAAGAGGCCCGCAAACGGCCGAGGAACCGGGGCGGGCGACTGTTTTCGCCGAGCTTGGCGCGGCGACGCGCCGTTATCTTCCCTGGATCGCCGCGGCGGTCGTCGCCTTCGCCTTCGTCTTTCCTTTCATGCCCTTCGCGACTCGCTACTACGTGGACTTGGCGACGTCCGTTCTCATCTACGTCATGCTTGGCTGGGGCCTCAATATCGTGGTCGGGCTCGCCGGGCTGCTCGATTTGGGCTACGTGGCGTTTTACGCCGTCGGGGCCTACAGCTTTGCTCTGGCGGCTGTCACCTTCGACCTCTCTTTTTGGGTCTGCCTGCCCTTCGCCGGGGCGTTCGCGGCGCTCTTCGGGGTCCTTCTCGGCTTCCCCGTCCTGCGCCTTAGGGGGGACTATCTCGCCATCGTGACCCTCGGGTTCGGCGAGATGGTGCGCATTATCCTGATTAACTGGTACAGTGTGACGCGCGGGCCCGACGGCATTCTGGGCATCCCCCGCCCCTCGTTCTTCGGTCTGCCCTTTACGCGCAGGCCGGCCGAGGGGGTGACGGCCTTCCACCAGTTCTTCGATCTCGAGTTTGCCGGCTTTCACCGGGTGACCTTCCTTTACTTCCTGATTCTGATTCTGGCGCTGATTACGAACGCCTTTACCTTGCGGGTCCGCAAGCTGCCCGTGGGGCGGGCGTGGGAGGCGCTCAGAGAGGACGAAACCGCGTCCGTCTCGCTCGGCATCAACCCGAGGAACACTAAGCTCACCGCCTTCGGCATCGGCGCCATGTTCGGTGGCTTCGCCGGATCGTTCTTCGCCACCCGGCAAGGCTTCATCAGTCCCGAGAGCTTCACGTTCATCGAATCGGCAACGGTCGTCGCGATCGTCGTGCTGGGCGGCATGGGCAGCCAGGTCGGTGTTGTCATCGCGGCGGCATTCCTGGTTTTGCTCCCCGAGCTCGGGCGCGAGTTTGCCGAGTTCCGCATGCTGATTTTCGGCGCCGCCATGGTGGCGATCATGATCTGGCGTCCGCGTGGCCTCCTGGCCCATCGCGAGCCGACCATTTTGCTGCCGCGGAAGGCGAAGGGGAGAGCGCCGCCATGAACCGGGGTGAACCCCTCGACTTGAAAACCAAACGTCCGCTGCTCACGGTCGAGCACCTGACCATGCGCTTTGGCGGCCTCGTCGCCGTGGATGACTTGTCGTTCGTTGCGCATGACAGGCAGATTACGGCCGTTATCGGTCCCAACGGGGCCGGCAAAACGACCGTGTTCAATTGTCTCACCGGCTTCTACCAGCCAAATGTCGGCCGGCTGACTCTGCACGTCGCAGACGGCGAATGGCTGCTCGAGCGCATGGAAGGGTTCCAGATCGCCCGAGCGGGTGTCGCGCGCACGTTCCAGAACGTCCGTCTGTTCCCCAACATGACCGTTCTGGAAAATTTGGTCGCGGCCCAGCACAACGCCTTGATGCGCGCCTCGCTGTACTCCATCGGCGGTCTACTCGGCCTGTCGAGCTATTACAGGGCCGAGCGGGAGGCGGTCGAGTTCGCCGCGCGATGGCTCGAGCGGATCGGCTTGATCGACCAGGCCGACATCGATGCGGGTAACCTGCCGTACGGGGATCAGCGGCGGCTGGAAGTTGCCCGGGCGATGTGCATTAAACCGGCGCTCTTGTGCCTCGACGAGCCCGCGGCCGGGCTCAATCCGCGGGAGTCCGCCGAGCTCAATGAGCTGCTTCTTTCCATCCGCGACCAAGAGCGCATCGGCGTGCTGCTTGTCGAGCACGATATGAGCGTGGTGATGGGGATCTCCGATCACATCGTCGTGCTCGACTACGGGCGCAAGATTTCGGACGGGACGCCGGAGAAGGTGCGCACCGACCCGGCGGTCATTCGCGCCTATCTCGGCGAGGAGGAGAGCGCGGAGGTGCCGCCCGAGGTGCAGGCCGACCTCGCGGAGCGGGAGACTCGCTGATGCTCAGCGTCTCCGGGTTGCACGCCCATTACGGCCGTATCGAGGCGCTGAAGGGGGTCGATCTCCTGGTCAATCTGGGGGAGATCGTAACCTTGATCGGCGCCAACGGCGCGGGCAAATCGACCTTGCTCATGACGATCTGTGGCAACCCGCGGGCGAGCAACGGCCGGATCGTCTTTGACGGCCGCGACATCACCCGTTTTTCCACCTACCAGGTGATCGGTCTGGGCATCGCTCAGGCCCCCGAGGGGCGGCGCATATTTCCGCGCATGACCCTATTGGAAAACCTCATGATGGGGGCGACACCCGCGGATCCCGCCTATTTCGAGGAAGACCTCGAGCGCGTCTTTGCCC
>CBESNX010000110.1:0-5558 GCA_965531025.1 uncultured bacterium | reverse complement strand
TTAAGGTAAACAACCGCAATATGTGCCGATACCTTAAGATCCTCCCTTTGCTCCTTGCCGGGCTCGGCGCGGTCTTTCCGGTTGCGCCGGGAACTTCGGCTGAGCCGGCCGTCACCGGCGTTCGGGTGGGCAATCACGTATCCATGACACGGTTCGTCCTGGAGGCCACCGAAAGGCTGGAGGCCGAGGTTTTCACCCTGGCGTCGCCTTACCGCGTCGTCATCGACCTGCCCGAGGTCTCATGGCGGCTTCCTGAGGGTGTGGGCAAAACGGGCGCGGGGCTGATCGAGAATTTCCGTTACGGCCTTTTCGCGCCGGGCAAGTCGCGCGTCGTGCTCGACGTCAAGGCGCCCGTCGCGGTCAAGAAATCCTTCATTCTCGCACCCAACGGCGGCTACCGGTACCGCTTGGTTCTGGATCTCGAGAGGGTCAGCCGAAAGGCCTTCTTCGAGCGGGTCGAGGCGGGCAGGCGGTCGCGGAAAGTCGCCGCCCTGCCGGTGCCGTCCCCGCTTCCGGCCCGTCCGAAGGACCGCCGCGACAGCAAGCGGGTGATCGTCATCGATCCCGGTCATGGGGGAGTCGATCCGGGCACCATCGGCCGCCGCGGCACCCGTGAGAAGACAATTACATTGACCATGGCGCGCGAACTCAGGCGACGCCTGGAGGCTACGGGGCGCTACCGCGTCGTGCTGACCCGGCAGCGCGACATTTTCGTGCGCCTGCGCCACCGCGTCGCCAAAGCTCGCGCGGCCGGGGCGGAGTTGTTCATTTCCATGCACGCGGATGCGATCAGGAACCGCAGGGTCCGCGGCGCCTCGGTCTATACCCTGTCGGAGGTCGCGTCGGACAAGGAGGCCGCGGCGCTGGCGGCCAAGGAGAACAAGGCGGATCTCATCGCCGGCGTCGACCTCACCAACGAGAACCCGGAGGTGACCAACATCCTGATCGACCTCGCACAGCGGGAAAGCATGAACTACTCCGCCCGTTTCGCCGCCTTGCTGGTTGCCGAGCTGCGCCGCGCCGGCAAGATTTTGCGTAAATCCCATCGCTTCGCGGGTTTTGCCGTTTTGAAGGCGCCCGATGTGCCGTCGGTTCTGGTCGAATTGGGCTATCTTTCGAACCGCTATGACGAGAGGCTTTTGCGGCAGCGGGCTTACCGCGCCAAGCTCTCCGATGCGATCCTGCGGGCGACGGACAAGTATTTCGCCTCCAGGAAGGATTGAATTGGCCATAACTCGGCCACATTTCTCGGTTAATCGTCGCGCGCTGCTGGGGATGTATCGGTTGATGGGAAAAACCCGGAGGAAAGATCCGGCTCGGATGGGACGTGGTGACATGAGAATGCGCCGGCCAGGCCGTGTCGGCGCGCACGGTTTCGAGCCTCGCAAGCGCGTATGCTGAAAACGTTCACCACCATCGTGATCTCTTTGCTGTCGTTGGCCCTCGTGGGTTTCGGCGGGACGCTCGCGGTCTTCTATTACGTCGGTCGGGACCTTCCCGATTACCAGCAGCTCGCCGGTTACGAGCCGCCGGTGCTGACCCGGGTGCACGCGGGCGACGGCAGCCTGATCACCGAATACGCCGCCGAAAAGCGTGTTTTCGTGCCGATCAAGGCCATGCCCAAGCTGGTGATCAAGGCGTTCCTGGCGGCTGAGGACAAGAACTTCTACGACCACCCCGGGGTGGATGTCCTGGGCGTCGTTCGCGCGGTCCTCACCAACCTCTCCAATGTCGGCCAGAACCGCCGACCGGTGGGGGGCTCCACCATCACCCAGCAGGTGGCGAAAAATTTCCTGCTCTCCAACGAGGTCACGCTCGAGCGCAAGATCAAGGAGGTGATCCTGGCCTTTCGCATCGAGCACGCCTTCACCAAGGACCGCATCCTGGAGCTCTATCTCAACGAAATTTATCTCGGACTGGGCTCTTACGGCGTGGCCACCGCGGCACTCAATTACTTCAACAAGTCGCTCGATGAGCTCACCGTCAGCGAGACGGCTTACCTCGCGGCGCTGCCCAAGGCGCCGAACAATTACCACCCCGTCCGTAACCACGCGGCGGCGAAGGCGCGGCGCGACTGGGTGGTCGAGCGCATGTTCGAGGAAAGATTCATCGCCGCGGAAACCGCCGCCGCCGCGCGCCAGGCGCCGCTCATCTTTCTTCCGCCGGATGAGACCCGGTTCGTTGCGGCGGACCATTTCGCCGAGGAGGTGCGGCGCCAACTTCTGGAGCGCTACGGCGAGGACGAGCTTTACCGCGGCGGCCTTTCGGTGCGCACCACCCTCGAGCCCAAGCTGCAGGAGATAGCCGATAAGGTCCTGCGCCAGGGCCTGACCCGCTATGACCGCCGCCACGGCTGGCGCGGCCCGATCGCCCGGATCGAGCTCGCGGCGGGGGCCGCATCGGCTCGCGCGGCCGACTCGGCCGCGTGGGCCGAACGGCTGGCGGGGATGTCGCCGCCGGAAAAGCCGGAGCCCTGGCGCATGGCCGTGGTGCTGGCGCTCGGCAAACGGGCGGCGCAAGTCGGGCTCGATGACGGAAGCCGCGGCCATATCCCCCTGCCGGAGCTTAAGTGGGCGCGTTCCTGGCGCGAGGACCAGCGGCGCGGCCCGCCCGTGCGCGCGCCCGGGGACGTGCTGCAGGTCGGCGATGTCATCGTCGTCGAGCGCGTGACCCGAGCCAAGGATGGGACGGCGTACCGGCCCGGGGCCCTCGCTCTGCGCCAGATACCCGAAGTCAACGGCGCGTTGCTCGCCCTGGATCCGCACACCGGGCGCGTTCTCGCCATGACCGGGGGCTTCAGCTTCGCATCGAGCCAGTTCAACCGGGCCACGCAGGCCATGCGCCAGCCGGGCTCCGCCTTCAAGCCTTTCGTCTACCTTGCCGCGCTTGATTCCGGCTTTAGCCCCTCGAGCCTCATCCTCGATGCGCCTTTCGTCATCGATCAGGGGGCTGGTCTGGGCCGCTGGAAGCCCGCCAACTTCACCAAGAAGTTCTACGGCCCCGGCACCATGCGGCTGGGCCTTGAGAAATCCCGCAACCTCATGACCGTGCGGCTCGCCCAGACCATCGGCATCGAGAAGGTGGCAAGCACCGCCGAACGCTTAGGCGTGGTCGACCACATGCCGCGCATCCTGTCCATGGCGCTGGGCGCCGGCGAGACGACGCTGCTGCGATTGACCGCGGCCTATGCCATGCTGGTCAACGGCGGCAAACGGATCACGCCGACCCTGATCGACCGCATCCAGGATCGCCACGGCCGCACCGTGTTCCGCCATGACGCCCGCCCCTGCGTGAATTGCCGCGGCGCCGCGATCGAGGTCAACGAGGTGCCCGAGGTTCCCGATACCCGGCCCCGGGTCGCCGATCCGCGCAGCGCCTATCAGGTCGTCTCCATGCTCCGGGGCGCGGTGCTGCGCGGCACCGGCAGGCGGGTCAGCGCCGTCCACAAGCCCCTGGCCGGCAAGACCGGCACCACGAATGAGAGCTTCGATACTTGGTTCATCGGCTTTACCCCGGACCTCGCGGTCGGCGTGTTCGTCGGTTTCGACGCCCCGCGCAGCCTGGGAGTGGGCGAATCGGGATCGTCCGTCACCGCGCCCATTTTCCGCGATTTCATGGCGCAGGCCCTGCGCGACCAGCCCGCCATTCCCTTCCGCATCCCGCCGGGGATCCGCCTCGTCCGGGTCAATGCGGCGACCGGGCTTCTCGCCAGGCCCGGTGACCGCAACGTCATACTCGAGGCCTTCAAGCCGGGCACCGAACCGACCGGCGAGGAAGGGGTGCTCGACGGCAGCGACCCGCTCGCGGGCGGCGCGTCCCCCGCCGCCGGCGCCAGCGGCCTGTACTGACGCACGAACTTCGTAAGTTTGATTGCCGTGGGAGTGGTTCATGCGCGCCGAAATCGAAGCCATCGTCGAAGAGATCAAGCAGTCGCTTAAGCTGCTGAGGAGGTATCTTTGACTGGGACAGTGCCGTTGAGCGCCTGAACGAACTCAACGTGAAGGCCGAGGACCCGGCCCTTTGGAACGACCCTGAAGCCGCGCAGAAAGTGATGCGCGAGCGCACCGCGCTCGATGACGCGCTCGAGGCCCAACGGGTTCTCGAGCGGGACTTTCAGGACAATCTGGAGCTCCTCGAGATGGCGGAGGCCGAAGGGGATGCGGCCATCGCCGCCGAGGCGGAAAAGGCGCTCGCAAAGGTGCGCAAGCGGGCCGCCAAATTGGAGCTCGAAAGCCTGATCTCGGGCGAGGCGGACGCCAATGACTGCTTCCTCGAGGTCCATGCCGGCGCCGGCGGCACCGAATCCCAGGACTGGGCGGAGATGCTCCTGCGCATGTATCTGCGCTGGGCCGAAGGCCGCGCCTTCAAGGTGCAGTGGCTGGCCGAAAGCCCCGGCGAAGAAGCCGGAATAAAATCGGCCACGGTGAGGATCTCGGGCCACAACGCCTATGGTTGGGTCAAGACCGAGAGCGGCGTGCACCGGCTGGTGCGCATTTCGCCCTTCGACGCGGCCTCGCGCCGGCACACCAGCTTCGCCTCGGTCTGGGTCTATCCGGTGATCGACGATTCGATCGAGATCGAGATCAATGACAAGGATTTGCGCGTCGACACCTACCGCGCGTCCGGCGCCGGCGGCCAGCACGTGAACAAGACCGACAGCGCCGTGCGCCTCACCCATCTTCCGACCGGCATCGTCGCGCAGTGCCAGAACGACCGCTCCCAGCACCGCAACCGGGCCGCGGCCATGGCGATGCTCCGGGCCCGGCTCTACGAGCTCGAGCTCCAGAAGCGCGAGGCCGAGGTCCAGGCCATGCACGAGGCCAAGACCGATATCGGCTGGGGCCACCAGATCCGTTCCTATGTGCTGCATCCCTACCAGATGGTGAAGGACCTGCGCACGGGCGTCGAGACCGGCAACGCCCAGGCCGTGCTCGACGGCGGTCTCGATCAGTTCATGGAGGCGGCCCTGGCGGCCCGCATCAAGGGCAAGGGCGGGCCGGCGGACGAAGCCGCGAAGTAGGTCGTGTACTCATCATTGGGGATCGGGTTCGGTGTGATGCAAGGATGTCCGCTTAGAGCCTGGAACCTGACCCTAGGCCGGTCGCAAGGCTACTTCCGCTTATAGCCAAGACCGGACATTCAAGTGTCCCGTTTGAAGCCTTCACTGCACCGGATTTTCCATTGCGTGCTTGGCCCGGATCGCCTTGGCGCGGGCCTCCAGCTTTGTCGCCTCGCCGCCGCGTCCGGTCTCACGGAGCAGGGCGGCGTAGTTCTCCAGGCTCTGGGCCACGTGAGGATGCTCCGGCCCCAGGGCCTCCTCTCTTATCGCCAGCGCCCGCTTCATTAGCGGCCCAATTCCCGAAGAGCCTTCCCATCAAATATAAATGTCATATTTTAACATTTCATTAGGAACAGGCAGAGATTGGTGGAAAACATTAATTTTGTTCGATGTCTTTCCTGGTTCCGGCACCGTCAATCCCCATATAGATCGGCTATCGCCTATCCTTGGCCAAAGGACCGAAGTTGAACATTCGCAATATCGCCATCATCGCCCATGT
>CBESNX010000109.1:0-5561 GCA_965531025.1 uncultured bacterium | reverse complement strand
CCCGCAAGCCCGGCGCCGATCACGTGCACGGTAGCCATGGCGGCTAGATTAAGCCGTAACGGAGCGCGATCCAAATTTTCCTGGCGGCGGGCACGCCGACCGGTTCGTCGAGACGGGTCCAGCCGCGGCGCACCAGGCCGTCGAGAAGGCGGCGATAGACGTTCATCATCACGACGGCGGGACGCACCGCGCGCCGGGGGCACGCGGTAAGCACCGTGCGGGCGTCCGCGAATAGCCGGCGCGCGATCGTCACGAGGTCGGCGCAGACCGCGGGCAACGCGGGGTGGCTGAGGACGGCGTCGGGATCGCGCGTCATAATACCGTGGGCGGCGAGCAGGTCGCGCGGCAGGTAGAGCCGCCCGCGCGCCGCATCCTCGCTGAGGTCGCGCAAAAGGTTCGTGAGCTGCAGCGCCTGACCCAGCGCGAGCGCGAGGGTGCGGCTGGCGGGTCCAGCGATCCCGAAGATGCGGATCGACAACAGACCCACCGCGCCCGCGACACGGGCGCAGTACAGCTTGAGCTCCGCCATGCTCGGGGCGACCATCCTGTCGGCGGCGTCCATCTCCATGCCCTCGATGACGGCGACGAAATCCTCCCGCGCGAGGTCGTAGGTTTGCACCGGCCTCGCCAGCGCGCGCGCGATCGGATGCACGGGCCTTCCAAGGTACAGGCGGTCGATCTCCCCCCGCCAGGCGGCAAGGTGCTCGAGCTTCCTCGCCGCCGGTCCCTCGCCGTCGGCGATGTCGTCGACCGTGCGGCAGAAGGCGTAGACCGCGAACACCGCCTCGCGCTTGGCCTTCGGCATAAACCGCATGGCCCAGAAAAACGACGTGCCCGAGCCGGCGACGATCGAGCGCACCTGGGCGCGGGCGGGCGCATGGGAGGCAATGTCTATCGCGGGCGGCGGGGTGAAATCATCCTCGGCGCTTGCAGTCTTGGCGCCGGCGCCGCTGCGCGCGACACCCGCGCCGGCCGGGGAATCTCGAGCACCGGGGGGATTCGCCACGGGTTACACGCGGGCGGGTGCCTTGGCTTCGGCGGCTCCTAGGGCGGCAAGCGCCGTGGCGACGATGTGGCGGGCGTTGAGCCCGGCCTCCTCGTGCTGGGCCGTGGGCGAGTCGTGGTCGATGAAGCGGTCGGGCAGCACCATGGGTCTCACCTTCACCCCGCTCTCGAGTAGTTCCGCCTCCGCAAGGCAGTGCATGACGTGGCTCGCAAAGCCGCCGATCGCAGCTTCCTCGGTGGTGATGAGCACCGCGTGCTCGCGCGCAAGCCTCTGCACCAGATCCTGGTCCAGGGGCTTGGCGAAGCGCGCGTCGGCCACCGTCGTCGAAAACCCGCGCGCGGCAAGCTCGTCGGCCGCCTTGAGGCACTCGTGAAGCCGCGCGCCGAAGTTGAGGAGCGCCACCGCGGTGCCCTCGCGCAAGACCCGCCCCTTGCCGATCTCGAGCACTTCGCCCTGGGCCGGCAGTTCCACGCCGACGCCCTCGCCCCGCGGATAGCGGAATGCGCAGGGGCGGTCGTCGATGGCGGCCGCCGTCGCCACCATGTGCACGAGCTCCGCCTCATCGGCCGCCGCCATGACGACGAAGCCCGGCAGGCAGCCGAGATAGGCGATGTCGAAGGCGCCCACATGCGTCGGGGCGTCGGCGCCGACCAGTCCGGCCCGGTCGATGGCGAAACGCACGGGCAGGTTCTGAATCGCCACATCGTGGACCACCTGGTCATAGGCGCGCTGCAGGAAGGTCGAATAGATCGCCGCGAACGGCTTCATGCCCTCCGTCGCGAGCCCCGCGGCGAAGGTCACGGCGTGTTGTTCGGCGATGCCGACATCGAAGCAGCGGTCCGGAAATCGCTCGGCGAAGAGGTTGAGCCCCGTGCCCGACGGCATGGCCGCGTTGATCGCCACGATGCGCTCGTCCTTTTCCGCCTCCTTGATCAGGGATTGGGCGAACACCTTGGTGTAGGTCGGCGCCTTGGCCTTGCCCTTGGACTGTTCGCCGGTCACGACGTCGAACTTGGAGACCCCGTGGTACTTGTCCTCGGAGGCTTCCGCCGGGGGATAGCCGCGCCCCTTCTGGGTCACCACGTGGACCAGCACGGGGCCGGGCTCTTTGGAATCGCGCACGTTCCTCAGGACCGGCAGCAGGTGCTCGAGGTTATGCCCGTCGATGGGCCCCACGTAGTAGAACCCCAGTTCCTCGAACAGCGTGCCGCCGGTGACCAGGCCGCGGGCGTATTCCTCCGCCCGTTTCGCGGCTCTCTCGATCGGCCGCGGAAACTTTTCCGCCATGAGCATGGCGACATGACGCAGCGAGCGGTAGGACTTCGAGGATATGAGCCGCGAAAGATAGGCGCTCATGGCCCCCACCGGCGGCGCGATCGACATGTCGTTGTCGTTGAGAATCACGATCAGGCGCGCATCCATGGACCCGGCGTTGTTCATCGCCTCATAGGCCATGCCGGCGCTCATGGCGCCGTCCCCGATGACCGCGATGACCTTGTTTTTCCGACCCTGGAGGTCGCGCCCGACCGCCATGCCAAGGGCGGCGGAGATCGAGGTCGAGGCGTGGGCCGCCCCGAAGGGGTCGTGGACGCTCTCGGAGCGCCGCGTGAAGCCGGACAGCCCGCCGCCCTGGCGCAGCGTCCGGATGCGGTCCCGCCGGCCCGTCAGAATCTTGTGCGGGTAGGCCTGGTGGCCCACGTCCCACACCAGCCGGTCTTCCGGAGTGTTGAACAGGTAATGCAGCGCCACGGTCAGCTCCACGACGCCGAGGCCGGCGCCCAGGTGCCCGCCGGTGATCGAGACCGCATCGATGGTCTCGGCGCGCAGCTCGTCGGCCAGCTGGCGCAACTCTCTGGGGTCGAGCTTGCGCAGGTCGGCCGGGTCGTTGATGGTGTCGAGCAAAGGTGTTTTGATATTGTGTTCCACTTCTTTCTCCGGTTCAGCCGCTGCGTTCGACGACGAAACGCGCCACGTCACGTAGAAGGTCCGCTTTTTCCTCGAATAAATCAAGGTGTTGCACCGCCTGGACGGCCAGCATTTCGGCCTGCACCCGGGCCTGCTTCACCCCCAGGACCGAGACGAAGGTCGCCTTGCCCGCCGCCGCGTCCTTGCCCACGGACTTCCCGACGACGGCTTCCTCGCCCTCGGCGTCCAGGAGGTCGTCGATGATCTGGAAGGCGAGTCCGAGGTCGTGGGCGTAGGCCCGAAGCGCATGGCGCACGGGCTCCGCCGCCTTGTCCATGATGGCGCCGGCCTGGCAGGAAAAGGAGATCAACTGGCCGGTCTTGAGCCGTTCCATCCGGGTAATGGCCCCGATGTCCAGGGTCTGGTGCTCGGAGAGCAGGTCGATCATCTGCCCGCCGACCATGCCGCGACCGCCGCAGGCGGCGCCGAGCCCGGACGCCAGCTCGCAGCGCACGGCCGGGTCCGCGTGGGTGGCGGGATCGACCAACACCTCGAAGGCCAGCGACAACAGCGCATCGCCCGCGAGGATGGCGGTCGCCTCGCCGAACTCGACGTGACAGGACGGCTTGCCGCGGCGAAGATCGTCGTTGTCCATGGCCGGCAGGTCGTCATGGACCAGGGAATAGCTGTGCACCAGCTCGACCGCCGCGCCGACGCGCAGGGCGCAGCTCTCGGCCACGCTGAACATGCGGGCGGAGGTCAATACGAGAAACGGACGAAAGCGCTTGCCCCCGTTCAGGGTGGCATAGCGCATGGCCGCGAAAACCCGCGCCTCGGCCCCGTCGGCTTCTTTGGGCAACAGGCCCTCGATGGCCTCGTTGATCGCCTCCGCGGCCTCGCTTAAGGCCTTCCGCAGCCGATCCAAACCCGCTCTCGACCGCTATTGGCGCTGACCGTGCCGACCACGCCTTCCCGGCACGATCCTGTCCCTAAAGCCCCTGAGGTCCATCGCCTCACGAGCGTGCTCCAACAAGGGCGTTTTTCGGTGCACAGCTTGCGCGGCCTCCTCGTTCCGTCATCTATCAGGCACGCAGACAGAGGCGCAGCCCAACTCCCCGCTCGTGCGCGGGCGGGCCGTCTTTGCCAACAGCGCAAAGGCCTTCCATTGGCACCATAACGCAGAGCGCCCAGTGTGTTAACCGATTTCTCGCGGCGGCCGCGCAAGATACCGCGCCCCCCACGGGCCTGGAGAAGCGGCCGGCGCCGGTGACAAGAGGAAGGCCGGCCATGGCGGTCCCGCCCGGGCCTACGGGCGACTTCGCGGCGCGTTCGGCCGGTGCGCGCGGCCCGCAAGGGCACGAAAGACGCCTTGGATGCCGCACAGGCCGAAGGAGGCGCGCGAAAGGACGACCCGCTCGGCCAATGGGTCGCGCGCGCGAAGACGCGTTGTCAGCCGTTCGGCGATGGCGACGATAACCGCCGATTCCATGGCAAGGCGGGGGCTTTTCAACCCGGTAGGGAAATTGCGCGCGACGGCGAGCAGCTCTTCGGTGCCGTCGAGCATGCGGTCGAGGACGGCCCTAAGCCCGGGGCTCGCCCGCGGGGCGCCAAGGGCGGCGACGGTTTCGCCGGCCTTGGCCATCCAGTCGAGAGGAAGGTACACCCGGTCGAGGTTGCGGTAGTCGTCCGCGCAGTCCTGCAGGTGGTTGATGATTTGCAGGGCGTTGCACAGCGCGTCGGACGCAGGGTAAACGGCGCGCGATTCGCCGTGAAGGTCGAGGAGGTAGCGTCCGACCGGCGCCGCCGAAAGGTTGCAGTAGCCGATCAACTCGCGCCAGTTTCGGTAGCGCAGCTTCACCGCGTCCTGTTTGAAGGCGGCGACGAGGTCGTGGCAGTGGCGGGTCGCGACCCCGGTCTCGATCAGGCTTTCGCGCAGCCTGTGCGCCTTGACGAACCGCGAATCGCCGGCATCGGCGCCTTCGAGCGCGGCGGCCAGGGCCTCGAGGCGGGCGACCTTGTCGCCGGGCGCAAGCTTCGGGTTGTCGGCGATATCGTCGATCGCGCGGGCAAAGGCGTAAAATCGCGCCACATGGGGGCGCAGGCGCCGCGCGATAAGCCACGAGCCGACGGGGAAATTCTCGGCGGCGGCGGATTTGCCCGAGGGCGTTTCCATGCTCAACGTCATTTACATGCTCAACGTCATTTAACCGGTCGCGCCTGTGTGGCTGCCGCGCCCTCCTTCTATCCGAAGCGCCGTGGACTTTCGATTTCCAGCCATGACGTTACCGGACTCTGCCTTTCGATGGCAACGCGTTCGCGGACCGATGGGTTGGCAAGGCTCAATCAGCGACCGGGGTGTCGGTCGCCAGGCTCCTCTCTCCTGTGATCAACAGGTTTAGTCGTTGCAGCGTCCCGTCAAAAGACCCGCGGCCATGCGTCCAATCGCGAGCTCCAAGGGGCGAAATCAATGATTCCGGGCACTCTTATGTCTAATTTTTCAAGGTCTGGCCATACGCTCGTCGATGGTTTCTCGATTCCGCGCCGACGCCGCGGTGCCTTTATCCCGAAGCAGCCTGCGGCGCATCAACGGGCCGGACACATGACCGCATCCGACCACTTTGCATCAACGTCAAAACAACCCTTGCCAACC
>CBESNX010000108.1:0-5571 GCA_965531025.1 uncultured bacterium | reverse complement strand
TCCCGACGCCGTTGACGTGACCGCACGCGAGGCAGCATACCGCGCGCCCCGCGAAGACTTCAAGGACGGCTTCATATTCGCCGGCGCAAACGGATCCGGAAGGTGTTTCCGGATCGGTGTTTTTTGGGTAGCGTCCGCGTTCCGCCCGATTGAGCGCGCGCGGGGCCGGGCATCAACTTTTCGCGATTGCGACGCTTCTTTGTTGGATTTCACAGGCTGACGCTTCTTTGTTGGATTTCACAGGCTTACGTGGTAAACAATTGGCAAATTCGTGTCATGGCCGGGCTCTCTTTGGCGCGGCCGATGGCGCGAAAGGCGGACCGCCGCAACCGGTCGACGGCTTTTCTGTGCGGCGGCGCGCTGGCAGCCGACGCCGCGCCTTTCCGCCGATACGATATTCAGGGAGGACAGTAGCTTGGCCGTTCCGCTCATTCAGCAAATTCGCGTCGGCGCGTACGTCATGAAACAGCGCCTTGCCGGGGTGGACAAGTATCCCCTGGTGCTCATGCTCGAGCCGCTGTTCCGTTGCAATTTGGCCTGTCCCGGCTGCGGCAAGATCGACTACCCGGACGAAATCCTGAATAAGCGCCTGAGCGTTCAAGAGTGCTTGGAGGCGGTGGACGAGTGCGGCGCGCCCGTCGTCTCCATCCCCGGCGGCGAGCCGCTCATCCACAAGGAGATCGGCGAGATCGTTGCGGGCATCGTGGCGCGCAAGAAGTTCGTCTACCTTTGCACCAACGCGATGCTTTTGGAGAAGAAGCTCCACCTTTTCAAGCCCAGCCCCTATCTCACCTTCTCCATTCATCTCGATGGGCTGGAGGCGGAACACGACCACGCCGTCGACCAAAGGGGCGTGTTCCAGGTCGCCACCCGGGCGACCCGCAAGGCGCGGGAGCTGGGTTTCCGGGTGAACGTCAACTGCACCCTGTTCGACAACGCCGAGGCGCCGCGCGTGGCCGAGTTTTTCGACTACGCCATGGCGCTGGGGGTGGAGGGCATCACCGTCTCGCCGGGCTATGCGTACGAGCGGGCGCCGGACCAGGAGCATTTCCTCAACCGCCGAAAGACCAAGCTGCTGTTCCGCGATATCTTCAGGCGCGGCAAGGGCCGGAAATGGCGCTTCAGCCAGTCCACTCTTTTCCTCGATTTCCTCGCCGGCAACCAGCAATATCGCTGTACGCCGTGGGGTAACCCCACGCGCAACATCTTCGGCTGGCAGCGGCCCTGCTATCTTTTGGGCGAGGGCTACGCCCCCACTTTCAAGCGGCTCATGGAGGAGACCCAGTGGGAGAGGTACGGCACCGGCAACTACGAGAAGTGCGCCGAGTGCATGGTGCATTGCGGCTATGAAGCCACCGCCGTCACCGACACCGTGACCCATCCGCTGAAGGCGCTCAAGGTGGCGCTTGTGGGGATCGATACCGACGGCGAGATGGCCCCGGAAATCCCGCTGCACAAGCAGCGGCCGGCCGAATACGTCTTCGAGGGCAACGTGCAGAAGACGCTCACCGAGCTACGCGCCGAGGCCGAAGCGCGGGAGCGCGAGCGAAGCGACGCGGCGTAGGCTCGCGAGCGCCGCCCGGCTGTCGCCGGCCAACCGCATCACGTCCGGGATCTCCCCCGGACGCAGCAGCAAACCGAGCAGCACCGCGACCGGACGGCGCCGTCCGCCGGGCCCCAGTCCCGCAAGCGCCGCCGTCGGGAGCGGCCGCCACGACGGATCGGCCAGCGCCCGGATGACGATGAACGGCAGGCCCGCCTCGGCCGCCGCCGCGGCGACGCCGTGGCTTTCCAAATCGACCGCGAGCGCGCCGGTCTCCCGAAACAGGCCTTCCTTGGCCCGCGGGGCGGCCACGGGATGGGCCACGCCGAGGATGGTCCCCACCGCAAGCGGAACGGCAGCGCCCGCCAGGGCGGTCAGACGTTGCCGCCAGGACGCTGAGGTGGTCACTGATTTCCCGTCCGGGGCGCGAACGGTGTCGGCGAGGACGAGCGCGCCGGGCCCAAGCCTCGGGCTGAGTCCGCCCGCCATACCAAAGCTCACGAGGCCATCGGCGCCCGCCTCGATCAGGCCGAGCGCACCTTCGCGGGCGTGCCCCGCGTCAGCGCCGGCGCAATAGAGGAGCGGACGGGCCGCCTGCGGCAGGTCGCGAACCGCCGTGGCGATGATGTCCAGTTCGGCGATCAGCCCGGTGACGATGCCGAGTCGGCTCACATGCCCGTCGCCCGGGTAGGCGCATTCCCGCGCGTGAGGTTGCGGAAACGGGCAAGCGCCCACAACGGGAAATAGACGCGATAGCCGTGGTAGCGGAGATAGAATACACGGGGAAAGCCGACCGCCGTGTACCATTTCTCCTTCCACTCGCTGCTGTTGCGCGGCGCCGAGAGAAGGTAGGCGACTCCGCGGACGACGGCGTCGCTTTCAACCTCGCCCGCCGCCATCAGCGCAAGCAGCGCCCAGGCCGTCTGCGACGGGGTGCTGGCCTTCGCCTCGTCCTTGCGCTCGGGCCAGTACGTCGCGCCGTCTTCACCCCAACCGCCGTCCTCGCGCTGACGCGCCTTCAACCAGGCGACGGCCCGGCGGATGTGCGGCGCGTTCGGGTCCTCTGCCGCGGCGTTGAAGGCGGTGAGCGCCGACCAGGTGCCGTAGATGTAGTTCGTGCCCCAGCGGCCGTACCACGGGCCGTCGGGCTCTTGCGCCCGCCGCAGAAAGTCCAGCCCGCGGGCCGTCGCCGGATGATCCCGGCCGTCGCCCAACTGGGCCAGCATGCTGACGCAACGGGCGGTGACGTCGGCGGTCGGCGGGTCGAGAAGCGCCCCGTGGTCGGCGAAGGGGATATGGTTGAGATAGGAGTGCGTGTTGTCCGCGTCGAACGACCCCCATCCGCCGTCCTTGCTTTGCATGCCGACGACCCATTCGGTGGCGCGGGTGAGCGCGGTCGGAATCCTGGCGTCGTCGCCGGCGTGGCCAATGCGGTCGAGGGCCATGGCCGCGACCGCCGTTTCGTCAAGGTCGGGATAATGGTCGTTGCGATATTGGAACGCCCAGCCTCCCGGGCGCAGGCCCGGCCGGCGCGAGGCCCAGTCGCCGGCGACGTCGAGGATCTGGCGTTCGAGGACCCAGTCGACGGCCTTGCGCACGGCGGCGCGGTCGGCCGCGTCCCCCGTTTCCGCGAGGGTGTGCATGGAAAGAACCGTGTCCCAAAGCGGCGACAAGGTGGGCTGGCAATAACCCTTGTCGGGTCCGAGGACGAGCAGATTTGAAACGGCCTGCATCGCCGCCTTGCGCTGGGGATGGTCGGGCGGATAGCCGAGCGCCGCAAACGCCATGACGGTGTTCGCCATCGCCGGGAAGATGCCGCCAAAGCCGTGCTCTCCGTTGAGCCGTTCCGTCAAGAAGGCGAGGGCGGCCCCGATCGCGCGCTCGTGCACGCGCCTCGGGACAAGCCGCACGCCAACCCGCAGTACGCGGTCGAGCCCGATGAACAGATCGCCCAGCACCGCCCCGGTGGCGTTGACGAGGTAGCGATTTTCGCGCCAGGGGGAGGTAACGAAAAGTTCGTCGATGCCGACACCCCGCGGATTTTGCGCTCGGGGCTTGCGCGCCATAAGGATCAAGAGCGGCGCGATGACCGTGCGGGACCAGTACGAAACCTTGTCGAGATGGAAAGGAAACCACTTCGGCAGAAGCATGATCTCGACCGGCATGACGGGCACCGCGCGCCACGGCACCTGGCCGAAAAGGGCGAGCGTAATGCGGGAGAACACGTTGCATCGGGCGCCGCCGCCGTGCGCCAGTACGGCTGCGCGCGCGCGCGCCATATGCGGCGCATCGGGGGAGTCGCCCGCGAGCTTGAGCGCGTAATATGCCTTGACCGTCGCGCTGATGTTGAACTCGCCGCCGTAAAACAGCGGCCAACCGCCATGACCGGCTTGGCGCTCGCGCAAATACGCGGCGAGCTTGGCTTCGACCGCCTCGTCGATCTCGCCGAGAAAATGCTCGAGCAGGATGTATTCGGAGGGGATCGTGGCGTCGGCCTCCAGCTTGAAGATCCAACATCCATCCGCGGCCTGCAGGTCCCTCAATCCCGCCGCCGCTTCTTCGATCGTCGCATCGAGCGCGGAACCGTCCACCACCGTCGACGCAGCTCCCTCGTCAGGCTGATCCAATGCATGCACCAACGTCATTGATTTAGCGTTCGTTCGATTGGGCCAGCACCCGGTTAGCCCAGCCGCCGCGCTTTTGTCAAGGTTTGGCCCTTCATCCATGGCGCTCTCTCCCACTTCCATCCCATCCCCACTTCCATCCCATCGCGAGCTTCGCCGCCCGGTTGCCCGACCGTATGGCGCCCTCGATGGTGGCCGGCAGGCCGGTGTCGGTCCAATCGCCGGCAAGAAAGGTGTTCTCATAGGCCGTCCGCGGCCCGGGCCGAAGCTTCAGCGCCGCCGGCGTTTGCGCGAAGGTCGCGCGCCGCTCCTTGACGATACGATAGGGCGGGCGGGCGCCGGGATCCTCGCCCAGGGCGCGGGCGGCATCCGCCCAAAGCCGGGGGGCAAGCGAATCCGGCGAATGGTCAATGAGGTCGTCGGCGGCGCTCACCGTCAGCGCGGCCACGTCCTTGCGCACGAACAGCCAGTGCGCGGTGCCGCCGACCAGCCCCAGGAACGGCGCCCCGGCGGGAAGGCGCGGCTCACGCCCGAGGCGGAAATGGGCGTTCAGGATGGCGCGGCTTTCCTCGGGCGCCTTGAGGCCCGGGATGAGGGTCGCGGCGGCGGCCGGCGGTACGGCGAGGACGACCTGGTCCCTCGGGGCCAAGGCAACCGTGCGCTGTGCGAAGAGGAGGGCGCGGGCTCTTGCGCCTTCGGCCTCGAACGCGCGCAACCTGTGGCTCCAGAAGATTCGGGCGCCGAGGCGCTCGAGCCGTGCGATCGCGGGGTCGACGAGGCTCGCGGACAAGCCCTCGCGGGCGACGTAGCCGCGGCAGGCGCGCGCGCCGCCAAGGAATATCGCGGCGAGCACGGGCCACAGAAGCCGCGCCGCCCCTTCTTCCGTCTTGGCGTTCAGCACCGCGACGGCGAGCGGTTCGAAAAAGCGACGGAAGATCGGCTCGCTTCGATCGAAGCACTCGGCGACCGTCGCCTCCGGCCGTGCGCCAACGCGCCAGAGCGCGGCGAGATGCTGCAAGGCGCGGCTTTCCGGCACGCGGCGGCTTGGCACGGCAATCCACCAGGGGATGGGGCCCGCGTTCGGGCGCGCGACCCAGCACGCCCCGGACTCGAGATCGACGAAGGGAAACACCGCGCCCGGGGGAGCAATAAGGCTGTCACGCACGCCGATTGCCTCGAGGTAGCGAAAGGTCGCGGCGTTTGCGCCGAGGATAAGATGGTTGCCGTTGTCGATCCACCGCTCGAGCGTCGCATCGAAGAAGGAGCGGCAACGGCCGCCGGCTTGGCCGGTTGCCTCGTAGAGGCACACCCCCTGTCGATTGTCGGCAAGGCGTACCGCGCAGGCGAGACCCGCAAGCCCGGCGCCGATCACGTGCACGGTAGCCATGGCGGCTAGATTAAGCC
>CBESNX010000107.1:0-5578 GCA_965531025.1 uncultured bacterium | reverse complement strand
CGGCCGGAGCTTATCGCGCTGATCCGAGAGGTCACGCCGGAAAAGCTGTTTCGGCGGGAAGAGGGGTCGTTCCACCGACTGGTCCCGACCGTGGACAAGTCCAACTGACTGGCCGGGGCGCGCCAGATTGACCGGCGCCGGGCGGCGCGGGACACAGCCCGCGGACGGCCCCGCCCCCGCTCAGGCCGCGAGGCGGTCGAGCTCCGCCACTACGGCCTCGCCCATCTCCGTCGTCGAGACCCGTTGCATGCCCTCCTGCATGATGTCGGCGGTGCGAAGCCCGGCATCGAGCACGTTGCGGACCGCTTGCTCGACGAGCGCGGCATCTTCCGTGAGGTCGAAGGAATAGCGCAGCATCATCGCGAAGCTTAAGACCGTGGCCAGGGGGTTGGCCGCGTTCTGGCCGGCGATGTCCGGGGCGGAGCCGTGGACCGGCTCGTACAGGGCCTTGCGCCGGGCGTTCGCGTCCTTATCCCCCAACGAGGCCGAAGGCAGCATGCCGAGCGATCCCGTCAGCATGGCGGCGCAGTCGGAAAGCACGTCGCCGAACAGGTTGTCGGTGACGATCACGTCGAACTGCTTGGGGTCGCGCACGAGCTGCATGGCGCAGTTGTCGGCGTACATGTGGGAAAGCTCCACATCGGCATACTCGGCGTCGTGCAGCTTCTGCATCTCCTCGCGCCACAGCACGCCGCTTTCCATGACGTTCGCCTTCTCGACCGAGCACACCCGGCCCGAGCGCTTGCGCGCGAGCTCGAAGCCGACGCGGCCGATGCGCACGATCTCCGGCGTCGTGTAGACCTGGGTGTTGACGCCGCGCCGGGTGCCGTCGGCAAGCGTCTCGATGCCGCGGGGCTCGCCGAAATAGATGCCGCCGGTGAGCTCGCGCAGGATCAAGATGTCGAGGCCCTTCACCAGCTCGGTCTTGAGGCTCGAGGCGCCGGCCAGGGCGTCGAACACGATTGCGGGCCTCAGGTTCGCGAACAGCCCCATTTCCTTGCGCAGCCGCAATAGGCCGCGCTCGGGCTGTTGCTCGAAGGGGAGCTCCTGCCACTTCGGCCCGCCCACGGCGCCGAACAGCACCGCGTCCGAGGCGAGCGCTAGTCCTAAGGTCTCGTCGCTCAAGGGTGTGCCGAAGGCGTCATGCGAACAGCCGCCCACCAGACCCTCGCTCAACTCGAAGGAGACGGCGCGGCGGCGGCCGAACCAGTCGATCACCCGGCGCACCTCGGCCATGACCTCGGGCCCGATGCCGTCGCCGGCCAGCAGCAGCAGTTTCCTCTCGGCGCCGATTGTCTTATCGATCCATGCGGGTTGCCGGGAATCGGGTCAGGCGTAAAGCCAGGGTTGCCGCCCTTTCTGCTTTTCCTCGAAGGCGGCGATGGCCTCGGCCTTCTCGAGCGTCAGCGCGATATCGTCGAGCCCGTTCAACAGACTGTGTTTGTGAAACGGGTCGATCTCGAACGCGATCGTCTCGCCGTTCGGGCGGGTGATCTCCTGGGTCTCGAGATCGACGGTGAGAGGCGCATCGCCGGCCTCCGCATCCTTCATGAGCTTGTCCACCTGAGCCTGGGGCAGCTTGACGGGCAGGATGCCGTTCTTGAGGGCGTTGGAGTGGAAGATGTCGGCGAGCTCGGGGGCGATGACGCAGCGGATGCCGAAATCGAGGAGCGCCCAGACGGCGTGCTCGCGGCTCGAGCCGCAGCCGAAATTCGCGCCCGTGACCAGGATTTTGGCCTCCCGGTAGGGCGCCTTGTTGAGGAAGAAATCAGGATTCTCCGAGCCGTCCGCATCATACCGCAGCGCCTCGAAAAGGCCCTTGCCCAGCCCTGTGCGCCCGATGGTCTTGAGCCACTTCGACGGGATGATCTTGTCGGTATCGAAGTTGACCATCGCCAAGGGCGCGGCGATGCCGGTGAGCCTGGTGAATTTTTCCATTTACCCGTTCTCAGTCGAAATCGCGAACGTCGCTCAGACGGCCCGTGATGGCGGCGGCGGCGACCATGGCCGGGCTCATCAGATGGGTGCGTCCGCCGGGACCCTGGCGGCCCTCGAAATTGCGGTTGGAGCAGGAAGCCGCGCGCTCGCCGGGGGCGAGCTTGTCCGGGTTCATGGCAAGGCACATGGAGCAGCCCGCCTCGCGCCATTCGAACCCGGCCTCGATGAAGATCCGGTCGAGGCCCTCCTCCTCCGCCTGGTACTTGATCAGGCCGGAGCCGGGCACCACCATGGCGCGGACGCCCTCCGCCACCTTGCGCCCCTTGACCACCGCGGCCGCGCTTCTGAGATCCTCGATGCGGGAGTTGGTGCACGAGCCGATGAAGGCGGTGTCGATGTTGATTTCCTGCAAGGGCGTGCCGGGTTTCAATGCCATGTATTCCAGCGCCCGCTCCATGGTGCGGCGGCGGTTCTCGTCCGTCTGCTCGGCCGGATCGGGCACCGATCCGGTGATCGAGAGCACGTGCTCGGGGCTGGTGCCCCAGGTCACCAGCGGCGCGATGTCCTCGGCCCGGAGCGCCACGTCGGCGTCGTAAACCGCCCCCTCGTCCGTCGGCAGGGTCTTCCAGTAAGCCAGCGCCTGCTCCCACTGGCCGCCCTTGGGCGCCATCGGGCGGCCCTTGAGGTATTCATAAGTGGTCTCGTCGGGCGCCACCAGGCCGGCTCGCGCGCCAGCCTCGATCGACATGTTGCACACGGTCAAGCGCCCTTCCATGGATAGGGCGCGGATGGCCTCGCCGGCATACTCGATGACATGGCCCGTCCCGCCGGCGGCGCCGATCTTGCCGATGATGGCGAGGATCAGGTCCTTGGCGCCCACCCCCGGATGGGGCGCGCCCTCGACGGTGATGCGCATGTTCTTGGCCGCCTTCAGAATCAGCGTCTGGGTCGCCAGAACGTGCTCGACATCGGAGGTGCCGATGGCGAAGGTCAGCGCCCCGAACGCCCCGTGGGTCGAGGCGTGGGAATCGCCGCAAACCATCGTCATGCCGGGCTGGGTGAATCCCTGCTCGGGGCCGATGATGTGCACGATGCCCTGGCGTACGTCGAGAAGCGGGAAATAGGGAACGCCGAAATCGGCGCAGTTTTTTTCCAGGGCCTCGACCTGGATGCGCGAGTCCTCTTCCTTAATACCGTTCGCGCGGTCGGTGGTGGGCACGTTGTGGTCGGCCACAGCCAGCGTCGCCTCGGGCCGGCGCACCTTGCGCCCGCTCTGGCGCAGCCCGTCGAAGGCCTGGGGGCTCGTGACCTCGTGCACGAGGTGGCGGTCGACGTACAAAAGGCAGGTGCCGTCGTCCGCCCGATCGACCAGGTGGCTCTCCCATATCTTGTCGAGCAGGGTCCTGGGCTTGGCCATCGATTCGTTTTCCTCCCTCGACTCAACCGGCACTGAGGCCTGCCGGATCGTTTCAGGCACTTTCGTTAACATAGGGCCGGCCCGGAACGCTGCCAAGCCGGCGGCGCGTCATTTCTTTTGGCCCTTGCCTTCGCTCTCGCCCGCGTTTTCGCCCTTGCTTTCCCCCTGGCTTTTTTCTTCGCCCTTATCGTCGCTCTCGGCCGCGCTCAATTCGGCTTGCGCCTCGGGCGGCAGGTCCGAGGCCGCGGCTATGCGGACTTGCGTTCTGGGCCCGCGGTGCTCCACCTTCTCGGTGATGCGGGCCCGTTTGCCGGTGCGGCCGCGCAGATAGTAGAGCTTCGCACGTCGCACGGCGCCGCGGCGCACCACCTCGATCTTGGTGATGCTCGGCGCGTACAGCGGCAGGACCCGTTCCACTCCCTCGCCATAGGAGATCTTGCGCACCGTGAAGGACGAGTTGATGCCGTCGTTCGACCGCGCGATGCACACGCCCTCGAAGACCTGGACTCGCTCGCGGCTGCCCTCGACCACCTTGATGCTGACCCGCACCGTATCGCCGGGGCCGAATTCCGGCACGGCGCGCCCGGCCGTCACCTTGGCGATCTGCTCCTTGCCGAGCTGTTCGATGATGTCCATGGCACTTACCTTCACTCATAGCCCGCCTTAAGCCGGCCGGGCGGTTAACCGTTGCGGGCGGCATAGCGCGCCCACAGGTCCGGGCGCCTTTCCCGCGTGGTCTTCTCGGCCTGGGCAAGCCGCCAGGCGCGGATCTTCTCGTGGTGCCCGGAAAGCAGCGCTTCCGGCACCGCCCGGCCGCGCCAGAGCTGGGGCCGGGTGTAGTGGGGGTATTCCAGCAACCCCCGCTCGAAACTCTCCTCGGCGAGCGACGCGGCGTTGCCGACGACGCCCGGCAACAACCTCACGCAGGCGTCGATCAGCGCGATCGCCGCCGGCTCGCCGCCCGAAAGCACGAAGTCGCCGAGGCTGACCTCCTCGAGCGAGCGCGCTTCGATCACCCGCTCATCTATGCCCTCATAGCGCCCGCACAACAGCGTCACGACCGGCGCGCCCGCAAGTTCGCGCACTCTCGCCTGGTCGAGCAGCCGGCCCTTGGGACTGAGATAAATCACCGGCCCGCGTGTATCGGCCACCGCTTCCAGGGCCGCATCCACGACGTCCGGGCGCATCACCATGCCGGTTTCGCCGCCGAAGGGGGCGTCGTCGACCGTGCCGTGTTTATCGCTCGCAAAGCCGCGAATGTCCACCGTTTCGAGCGCCCACACGCCCCCCTTGTGGGCCTTGCCCGCGAGCGAATGGGCGAGCGGCCCCGGAAACATCTCAGGAAACAGGGTCAGGACCTTGGCGGTCCATACCGGCTCTTGCGCCTTCGCACTCACGTCCTCTCTCCGTCATCGCGCCCTGCGGCGCGCCTTGCTCGCGCCTCGCCCGCCGCGCGCCGCTTTCGACTGCCCATCCCCGGGCGCCGTTGCGCCCGGCTCCAGGAGCCCCGCCGGAGGATCGATCTTCAAAACCCCCGCGGCCGTATCGATCACGGGCACCACGGCGCGGGTGAAGGGCACCACGAGGCCCGCTCCGTCGCGTCCCTCGACCTCGAGCACGTCGCCCGCGCCGAAATTATGGATCGCGCGCACCGTCCCCAGCATCCCGCCCGTGACAAGCTCGGCGCGGAGGCCGGTCAGGTCGCAGTGGTAGAACTCCTCCTCTTCCGTCTCCGGCAGGGCCTCGCGGGGCACATAAAGCCGGCGCCCCTTGAGCGCCTCGGCCGCGGCGCGGTCGTCGACACCCTCGATCCGGGCGGTGACGACGCCTTTCGATACCCGCACCACTTGCAAAATCATGGCGTGATCTCCCGTCTCATCCGTCACCGGACCGTAGGCGGCCACCGCCGCCGGGTCCTCGGTGAAGCTCTTGATGCGCACCTCGCCGCCAACCCCGTGGGCCTTCGTGATGACGCCGAGGCAGACCCGCGCGGACGGACGGGGCTGGGGCGCGCTATCCTTGCCGGAGGCCATGACCTTACTCTACCCTAAGACTTCTCCTCGCCCGGCGGCTTCTCCGTGGGCGCTTCCTCTTTGGGCGCCTCTTCGGACGCTTTTTCCGGCTCGGTAGCCTCCTCCGCCGGCGCTTCCCCGGCCGGCGCTTCCTGGGCCGGCGCGGTTTCGGCCTCGGGAGGTTCCTCCTCCGGCGTTTCCTCGACTGGCG